>NZ_JBFBKN010000011.1:0-185341 GCF_040702225.1 Rhodococcus sp. NPDC080181 | reverse complement strand
TACGACTCGACGGCCTGAGCCCGGTGCAATACCGAGCCCAGGCCCTCGCAGCCTAGGATTTCCATTAACCGGTCCAACCCACGGGGTCCAGTGCATGTGAATGGGACATTCATGCGCTCGCGTGGCCGGTCTCCGCACTCGGAAGTGCCGGCAGCGCCACCGGATACAACTGAAAGCTTCCGCTCATTCCCTTGAGTTCGACGTCGCGGGGCGTCCCCAGAGTCAGGCCGTCCGCCCTGGCGATGGCGTCACGCACCGGCTCGCTGACAAGGATTTCACCGCCCTCGGCCTGCCCCGCGACCCGTGCCGCCATGGCCACGTTGAGTCCGAACAAGTCGTCGCCCCTACGCACCGAGCTGCCGACGTGGATGCCCATGCGGACGCGGATGCGATCCCATCTATCCGGGTTTTCCAAAAGGGCTTCTTGGACTTCCACTCCGCAGCGCACGGCCTCGGTCGGGTCGGAGAAAGCGAGCATGTAGCCGTCGCCCTGACTTTTCACCACATGTCCGCCGTGATCCGCGACGTGCTTGCAGATCAGTTTGTTGTGCTTTTCGAGCAGCTTCACCCAGCCGCGATCGCCCAGTTCCTCGTTGCGTGCGGTGGACCCTTCGATGTCGGAGAACATCACGACGATGTCGCCGTCGGCGGTCATGCGCGCCAGGTCGGGGCGTTCGACCTTCGCCCAGCCCGCGAGGTCTTCGACGGAGTTGCGGACGGTCGCGCCGAATCCCTTGTTGATGAGTAGGTCCGTGGTGTGGAACGCGGTTCTGATCGCGAAGGGCACCAGACCGCGTCGCTTACGGCGTTGCTGCGATTCGAGAGCGCGGTCGAGTGCTCGGCGCGTGTGCTTCAACTTTCGTCGCGACACGATGAGAACCACACCGAGCGCGATGATGGCGGCGAGCTCGACTCCGGCAACTATCCACAGGATCACGTTGCTCATCCTCGCCTCTCGGCGGTGTCCGTGGTTGCACAACCCACCGCGAACTGCTTCCGATAGGCCGTCGGCGTGACGGCGAACGCCGAGTGGAAGTTCTGACGCAGGGTGACGGCGCTGCCGAATCCGCACGAGGCAGCGATGCTCTCGATGCTGTGGCCGGTGGTTTCGAGTTGGCTGCGGGCCGCGTCGAGCCGCTGGTCGAGTACCCAGCGCGCGGGCGTGGTGCCCGTCGCATACTGAAATTGCCGGATGAAGCTGCGCCGGCTCATGCGTGCCCGCTCGGCGAGCCGCTCGATCGGTAGGGGCTCGGCCAGTCGCTCCATCGCCCAGCTCTGGACGTCGGCGATCGCGGAGTCCTCCGACGCCTCGATGACCGGCCGTTCGATGTATTGCGCCTGACCGCCGTCGCGATGGGGTGCGACGACGAGGCTGCGTGCCACCCGCGTTGCCGCCGCAGCACCGAGGTGTTTGCGGACGATGTGCAGGCAGGAATCTATCGACGATGCCGTGCCCGCGGAAGTCATGACGTCGCCGTGGTCGATGTAGAGCACGGACTCGTCGAGGCCGAGTTGCGAATTGCGGTCGCGCAGTTCGGTCATCTTGGACCAATGGGTGACGGCAGGGCGTCCCGCGAGCAGTCCGGTGTCGGCGACGGCAAACGACCCCAGACACAGTCCCGCGATCTGGGCTCCCCGTCTGTGAGCGCCTCGAAGAGCGGTGGACAGGTGAGTGCCGATGTGTGGCAACGACTCCGGCCACGACGTCACGATCACGATGTCGGCCCAATCGGCGATGTCGGGGCCCTCGATCTCGCCGACGGGAAAGCCCTCCTCGGTGCGGATCGACCCTGGCCTGTCGGACCACACCCGCGTCTCCCAGTCGGGGGCCAGCCCGAGGCGCGTCACCTCGCCGAACACCATCAACGGCGCGGCGAGGTGGAACATGGTGATGCCGTCGAACACGTACAGCGCGATGCGCACGAATCTCCGATCGACGAATTGGCGCAATTTCATCGAAAGTATGCATCCGTGCCACTCGTGAACGCAAGGTCGGTGCCGAAGTATGGGTATCGACCGAGTACGCCACCTGAAGGAGAACGTCCATGACCGCACCGCGTAGAGCCCTCATCGTCATCGATGTACAGCAGGAATACTTCGAGGGAGTTCTGAAGATTCAGTACCCGCCTCGCGACGAGTCGCTGGCCAACATCGTTCGTACCATCGAAGCGGCTGTGGCGCAGGATGTTCCGGTGGCCATCGTGCAGCACGAGATGCCCGAGGGCTCGCCTGCTTTCGTCAAGGGAACCCCGACGTACGAGCTTCATCCCGACATTCAGGCCGTCGTGCAGCCGTCCTTCGAGCGAGTCGAGAAGCAGTACAGCAGCGTCTTCGCTGGCACCGACGTGGCGAAGTGGTTGCAGGGCAACAATGTCGACACCGTCACGATCGTCGGATACATGACCAACAACTGCGATCTCGCCACCAGCGCCGACGCCGAAGCACTGGACCTGACCGTCGAAATCCTGTCCGACGCCACTGGCGCGATCAACCTTTCGAACGAGGCGGGGACAGTCTCAGCCGAACAACTCCACAAGGCGCTGATGGTGCTTTACCAGTCCAATTTCGCAGCGGTGGCGACGACCGACCAGTGGATCGACGCGGTCAAGAACGGAAACGGGCTCACAGCGAGCAATCTGGTGGTCTCGGCTGCGCAGGGCAACGAGGCGGTGGCGTAGCTCGTCATTACGATGGCGAGTGTGACGGCACGCGCGATAACGGACCAGACGCTCGGCGCATGGGTGATCAAGTGCAATCCGCACAAGACCGACCTCGCACCAATGGTCGAAGCCGGACGTGCGCACGAGAATTGGTGCGTCGCCGACAACTATCGAACTCGTCTGATGGCACCTGGGCAGCCGGTGTTGTTCTGGGTCAGCAGCCACCCGCGGCGCGGGATCTGGGGTGCGGGTCGGTTGACCGGCACCCCGGTCCCCGGCCCCCAGTGGAAGGTCTCGACGAACATCACGCTGTTCGATGAGCCGATCCTCGCATCGGATCTGCATGCCGTTGCGGAACTGTCGATGCTCGAGGTGTTCCGGTCGCCGCAGCAGTCCAATCCCTCATGGGTCGACGCGTCCGCATGGGCAGTGATCCGACAGATGCTGCCTCTCGAATGATGTGATGGCGCTATGACACCGGAGGACGAACCGACACTGCACGGAATGCTGGATGTCGGGGACGGGCAGCGCGTCTACTGGGAGCAATGGGGTCCGTCCGACGGCGTCCCGGCGGTGTACCTGCACGGCGGACCGGGCGGGACCCTGAACTCCAGTCAGTTTCGTCGCCACTTCGACCTGTCCCGTGTTCGCGCAATCGGATTCGAGCAGCGCGGGTGCGGACGGTCGACCCCGCACGCGTCGGATCCCTCGACGTCGTTGACTACCAACACCACTGCGCATCTGATCGCCGATATCGAAGCGCTGCGTGTGCTCCTCGGCGTCGAGGCGTGGATCGTCAACGGCGCGTCCTGGGGATCCACTCTTGCTCTTGCCTACGCTCTCGCGCATCCGACGAGGGTTCTCGGCATGGTGCTCGTGTCGGTGACGACGACCAGCCGCGCGGAGGTCGTTTGGATCACCGAGGGCGTCGGTGCGGTCTTCCCGGAGGCGTGGGATCGGTTCGCCACCTTCGCCGAGCAGGCCGGCGTTGGCTATCGACGCGGTGAGGGCCGCATAGTCGACGCGTACGACCGCCTGTTCAATTCGGCCGATTTACATCTGCGGGACAAAGCATCTCGCGAGTGGGCACTGTGGGAAGACGTGCACATCTCGATCGGTACCGATGGCGTTCGGCGCAATCCGCGGTGGGACGACGACCGGTTCCGACTCGCCTTCGTGCGGCTGACCGCGCACTACTGGTCGCACGACGGGTTCTGTGATCCGCCTCTGCTCGATCGTGCCGACGGTCTGCGAGATGTTCCGGGCGTCCTGATCCATGGCCGAAAGGACGTTTCCGGACCGGCTGTCACGCCGTGGCATCTACACCGACGTTGGCCCGGGTCGACACTCGTCATCGATGAGGGCGACGGGCATGGGGGACTGTCCATGGCGGCGCGCTGGGACGCTGCGAACGAAGAATTGACCGACCGGGCCCTGCAGAGGCCGAATGGTGCATGATCGAAGGGTGACTTCTTTCCCGATCGTTGATCTGACTCCTGACGAGCTGCTGACCACCACGCGAACTGTGCGTAAGCGCCTGGACCTGACGCGGCCGGTGCCGATGGAGCTGATCAAGGAATGTCTCGAGATCGCACTGCAGGCCCCATCAGGCTCGAACAAGCAGGGGTGGCAGTGGATCGTCGTCACCGATCCTGATCTTCGTGCCCGCATCGGTGCGATCTACGGCGAACTGTTCGCCGAGTACCAGGCATCGAAGCAATCCGCGTCAGCATTGTTCGCGGACGATCCCGAACGCGCATCGGTTCAGAAGCGCGTCGGCGACAGTGCCGGTTGGCTCGGCGAGCACATGGGTGAAGTTCCCGTGCTGCTGATTCCGTGCATCAAGGCCGGCAAGACGCTTCCGGCCGGCAACCAGGCCGGTCTGTGGGGCTCGCTGCTGCCTGCGGTGTGGAACTACGCCCTGGCTGCACGGGCACGTGGTCTCGGAACAGCGTGGACAACAATTCATCTCGCGAAGGAAGCCGAGATTTCCGAACTGCTCGGTATTCCCGAAGGCTTCCATCAAGGCGCACTGATTCCGACTGCCTACTACACGGGGGAGACCTTCAAGGTCGCGCCCAGGGATCCGATCGAGACGGTGCTGCACGTCGATCGCTGGTAGGCGCATCGGCCGGCGCAACCATCAGACGAGCGTCTCCACGTGGATGATTTCGGTTCTCGCCACGGCCCGCCGATGGACGTCGGCGAGCGCAAGCCGCTCGGGGTCCTTCATGTAGGCCTGCAGGCCGAATCATCCGGTAGGTGGATGACCTGCACCTCGAGTGGTCCGTCGCCGGTGTCGACTCGGCGGACTCTGCTCACTACTTCGCCGCCGTACTTCGGAATCAGGTCCAGCACCGTGTCCTCGTAACGAGTGAGCGCGTCTGCTTGTCCGTCCGCCGCCCACAGCAGCACACACAGCTTCAGGTTCATGACGCGAGACGGTACCGGAAGCGGTTTCGTCATCTGCGTGGTCTTGCGGTTGCGGTCTCGCCGCCAGGCCGGTGTGTGACAACGCCGGCCCGGCGACCTGACATTCACTTATCGGGGCAGTCCCGACTTGTATTGCAACGCGTAGGCCAGTTTGCCGGGCTTATCGCTAGAGTAAGGTGCGGAGAGTTTCCCGAACTCGCCCTTACCAGCAGCCTTGCCGTCGTTCCAGGAAGCCAGTGCGCCGAGTTCCGCTGCGGTACGACCACTGTCGATGACCGCGTCTTTCGGGGCGGCGACCTGAGCGCGGGAGACCGATTCGACGGTGCTGAGATAGCTCGCGAGATTGTTGCTGTCCCAGCCGCTGATGTCGACTTCCGCCGAGTCGCGAACCCATGCACCCCAATAGAATTCCTGGAACGGGATCGTGCCGGGGGTGAAGCCGATGTCGCGGGCGAAGTACATCAGGCTGCGGTACTTGTCGTTCTGGAACTTGGCGAGGCCGACTCCTGACGGAAGCTGCTCCACCGGAACCTCGTTGCCGTCGACGTCGTAGTTCCACACCCACTTCTCGGCTTTCATTCGCGCCCAGAAATCAGTTGGGCTCAGGTCACTGAGATTCGCGACCACCCGCAGACGAAGGTGCAGATTCGGCCCACCGTCGGCTGTTTCGTAGAACGAGGTCAGCGTGTGGTGTCCGTCGGTCAGGTATGGCACGCCGCCCGGCCCGATGACGACGGTCTTCATGGGCGCGATGGTGTCGGGCGTTTCCTGCCCGACGGGGACTGTGCAGGTGAACGACGACGGATTGTCCAGTCGCGCATCGGGCGATGACGAGGCGGCCTCCTCCTGGCCGTTGGCCTCGCACCAGTCGTCGAACTTCTTGTTGATCTCGTCTTTGCCGAGCGTGTAGCGACCGAGCTTGTAGTACACCTCGTCGTACCCGAGTGAGGGTTGCGTCGCGCGGACATCACCGATCGGCAGATCGAGAAGCGCACCGGCTTCGGCACATTGGTAACCGAGGCCAGACGACGATCCGCTGGGGAGCAGGTCCGCAACCTGACACAGCGGCGACGCCGTCCGTGCCGGCGCGGCAGTGGCGACGCCGCCCATCGACGTGGAGACGACAGAGATCAGTGCGAGGATGCCCAGTAGAGCAGCTCTGCGACGCGATGCCATTCGTGAAACTCCCAGGGTTCGGAAAGTGAAGTTTTCCGAGACTGTCGCACCGCGGTCACCGGCCGGTGTCGGGGAACCGACGCGGAGGTGAACGTCGCATGATGTGCGTCAGCGATCCTCGCGCAACATCGCGTACGCGAGGGTGTCGGTCCATTCGCCCTTGCACCACCAGTTCTGGTGCGGCCCCACTCGTACTCGTGATCATGTCGGATGCTTCGTATAAATTCCTCTGCGACAGCTACGCGAACGGGGAGTACGCAGTGAACATTGATCTGGATGAGGAGGAGCGTCGGGCAATTACGCAAGTGCACGACGACAACGTGGCGATTCTAGGAATGACGGCTCTCGATCCGGCGGGTGTACTGTCGCACGCTGCCGATTCCCTCGCCGAGTTGCGCACATCCGTCAAGGGTGAGTGTCGCAAAGTCTTTGCAATTGGGCGAGAGTTGCGGTTCGTCCTTTGCGTACAGCAACAAGGACGAGTCGGTGCAGTCGATGCAAGAATCGATGCCCGCACTGCGTTGGACATCGATCGGTTCCTGAATCGCCGATACGGTAGAACGTTGATTCAACATGTGAAATCGGGCCATGAGATCACCGTGGACGGTTCCATCAAGATGGACCACAGCAATGGGCGGGTGTATGTGGCCGTAGTTAGAGTCGGTCCTCACTATGCGAAAGTCGGAAGTCTGTCACGCCTACAAGAACTTCGCCGCGCGGAGTTGGCTAGATGTGGCGTGGACCCTTCCCGGCTAGCGGACGATTTCGAGCATCACCTTGCGTATTCGCCAGCTATGCCGTGGCCACAAAAACTGAAAAAGATTGTTGTTATATCGCCGCGCGGCTCTCAGGGCGCTAACGACTTGCTCGGCCAGCTCCAAAAAAGCAGGGCTTTCACCTGTGTCGAAGACCGGGGTGTCATGTTCCAGGGGCGCGGCGCGGCCGACTCGATCGTCAATGCTCTGGCAAGGCACTCCGCCTCGGACGCTGATATTGTTGTCTTGGCTCGGGGTGGGGGTAGAATCGAGACGTTGTCTCCCTTCGACGAGTTCGAAGTCGCTAAAGCGATTGTTGAATCGGAGACGCCAGTCTTTACCGCAATTGGTCACAAAGACGACATGACGTTGGCCGATAGGGCAGCTGCCGCCTCGTTCGACGTTCCGGCTTCTGCTGGGAAAGCGCTGTGCGCGAGGCCCTTCAAGGTTGATGAGCAGAATTTGAAGAAAGCCAAGCGTGCAACGGTGGTCGCTAATGCCATCAAGCCCAAGGCTGATGTAGTCGAAGGTGCTGTTTATCGTGAGCTTGTCCAACGCTGTGCGCACCTAAATACCGCTTTGGCGCAGGTTCAACGCGAATACTCGAATTGTTTGAATATGTATCACGTACAGCTTCATCGTAATGGGTTCCAGCGGATCCAATTGCGCAGCAGGGCAATCGCAAGTGCTCTGCTTGTCGCGTCTTTCGTTGGCGGATTCGCTCTCGCAGAGGGTTTTTGGGTTTCAACGTCTGGGTGGCTGGCCGTGGCATTCGGCGTAGCGATGTCGGTTTATATCGCAAAGGGTCCGGCAAGAGCGCTCAAGGTTCCATCTCGGCTCCACAACTCGACTCCGGACCTGTGGTACGCAGCTGCCGAAAAGGTCCGCACACCGCGTGAGTTCAGTCGGCTGTGGCCGTATTGGCCGAAGCCATAGCGTGGGCGTAGGTGGTCCGTTGAAGAGTCTGATGTGGTCCGGCGTACGTTGGCACATCTTTCAGTGGTCGCGGACTTCTAAACCATACTTGAGTGCGTCAGCGATCCTCGCGCAACATCGCGTAGACGAGGGTGTCTGTCCATTCGCCCTTGCACCACCAGTTCTGGCGGAAGTGCGCTTCCTGACGCATTCCGACCCGGGCGGCCAACCGGGCCGACGCGTCGTTGCGTCCGTCCATCTGCGCCGTGACTCGGTGGATCTGGCGCAGTGAGAACACGTGCTCGATCAACGCATCGACCGCCTCGGTCGCGTAACCACGACCGGCCACGGCAGGGGAGAACGTCCAGCCGAGTTCGACGAGTGCCGGCGAACCGTCCACGAGCCATGCTTCGACGTTGCCCACCACGGTCTGCTCGTGTTCGACGACCAGCGCGAGCGCCTGGGTGTGCAATCCGGATCGCTTCATCCGCTTACCCACCGCCGCAACGGCGTCGGCGTGCGTCCAGGCCTCGTGCAGGAGATAGCGGCACACCTCGGGATCGCTGTAGTACGCGAGAATTCTGTTTGCGTCGTCGGGTTCGTACAGACGAAGGGTCAGGCGCTCGGTGTGGATGGGCTCGACTGTCATATGTCCAATTCTGCCCGACCTAGATTCACGCTGATTCGAACCCTGGCCCCGGACCCCTCTCGTAACGGAGGGTGGTGAGTCGAAGCTGATCGTCATCAAGTGGAAGGCACGTGAACATGGTCGTGACGTCGTACGCCGCTCCCGCGGGACCTGTGGACACGCGGCACAGCGTCGTACCGAAGGTCGACCCGGTGCCTGTCTCAGCGAAAACTCCACTGTGGCAGCGATACCGATGGACCGTCCTGCGCGCCTTGTCGCCGATCGTCCTACTCGTTCTCTGGCAGATCGCCAGTGCTGCCGGAGTTCTCTCCGAACGTGTTCTCCCCGCACCGTCCCTGATCTTCGACGCGGGTCTGGAATTGCTGCGCAACGGTGAATTGGCCGACGCTCTGGCTATTTCCGGAACGCGAGTGGTTCAAGGACTCCTGCTGGGCGGCCTGATCGGGGTGGCACTCGGGGCGCTCGTCGGACTGTCGAAGCTCGCCGAAGCAACCGTCGACCCGCCGTTGCAGATGCTGCGCGCACTCCCACACCTCGGATTGATCCCACTGTTCATCCTGTGGTTCGGGATCGGCGAGACTCCCAAGATTCTGCTCGTCGCTCTCGGAGTCGCATTTCCGTTGTACCTCAACACGTTCTCGGCCATCCGCCAGATCGATCGCGACTTTCTCGACACCGCAGTTGTCCTCGGCTTCTCGTGGCGACAACGATTCACAACGATCATTCTGCCGAGCATCGCGCCCCAATTGCTGGTGGGACTTCGGCAGTCGTTGGCCATTGCGTGGCTCTCGTTGATCGTGGCCGAGCAGATCAACGCCGAATCGGGGCTCGGCTACATCATCAACAACGCGCGGGACTTCCTACGGGTCGACACCATCATCTTCGGGCTCGTCGTCTACGCGCTGATGGGAATCGGCACCGACGGAATCGTACGAATCCTCGAAAAACGAGCCCTCCGTTACCGATTGGATGCGTGAGTCATGACTACGACGACTTCCGTCGCCACCCTGCACGGCATCGACAAGTTCTACGGATCCAGTCACGTGTTGAAGGGTGTCGACCTGTCCATCGAGCGCGGCGAAATCGTCTCGCTGGTCGGACGATCCGGCTCCGGTAAGTCGACCATCCTGCGTGTCCTGGCCGGACTGTCGACCGACCACACGGGGGAGCGGCACGTCGCCGGACATCCTGCAGTCGCGTTCCAGGAACCACGACTGTTCCCGTGGCGGTCGGTTCGCCAGAACGTCTCCTACGGTCTGAACACCGCAGGCGTCACCGGCAACGAAGCATTGACTGCTGCAGACGCGACTCTCGACGAGGTGGGGCTGGCCGAGAAGCGAGACGCATGGCCACTCACGTTGTCCGGTGGGCAAGCTCAGCGCGCTGCGCTGGCGCGGGCGTTGGTGGGGGAGCCCGAACTGCTGCTCCTCGACGAACCGTTCGGCGCGCTCGACGCACTGACCCGACTGACCATGCAGTCACTTCTGCTCGACCTGTGGGGACGGCACCGCTTCGGCATCCTCCTGGTCACGCACGATGTCGACGAGGCGATCGCGCTGGCCGATCGTGTTGTGGTGCTCGAGAACGGCGCAGTCTCGGACACTGTCACCGTCGATCTGCCCCGCCCCCGCGATCGCGGAACGCCGGGCTTTTCCCGCCTCCGCACCCATCTGCTCGGAGCTCTCGGAGTTCACTGACCGTCCAATTCGGCACCTGACAAGGATCTTTCACACATGTCGTCACATGCTCGTCCTCGATCTCTGCGCGCACTCGGTGTGCTCACTGCCCTGTCCTTGACGGTCATCGGACTCACCGGTTGCGTCTCGCGTGGTAGCGATACCACCAACACCCAGGCCCCGGAACTGGTCTCGAACGACCAACTCGCCACAGTCACCCTCGATGTCGGCGACCAGAAGGGTGGCACCGAAGCCCTACTGCGCGCATCGGGTGAGCTGGACTCCGCTCCCTACGATGTTGCGTTCTCCACCTTCACTTCCGGCCCGCCTCAGGTAGAGGCGGCAACGGCCGGCCAGATCGACTTCGCGGTCACCGGCAACACGCCCCCCGTCTTCGGGGTTGCAGCCAATGCACGCATCAAGGTCGTCTCCGCCTACACCAACGATGCGAGCGGGGATCAGATTCTCGTGCCACCGGATTCGACTCTGGCGTCGTTCGCCGACCTGCGCGGTAAGAAGATCGCGGTGGGCAAGGGAAGTTCGGCGCACGGACACGTGCTGCTGCAGTTGCAGAAGGCCGGCTTGACCACCGACGACGTTCAGCTGGTGTTCCTTCAGCCTGCCGATGCGCTGACGGCATTCACCTCGGGCGAGGTCGATGCCTGGGCGATCTGGGATCCGTTCACGGCGATCGCGCAGGTGCAGAACGGCTCGAAGACGCTGACCACCGCGGAGGGCGTGGCCAACGGTTACGGCTTCGGTATCGCGTCTCAGCAGGCTCTGGACGATCCCGCGAAGAACACTGCGCTGCAGGACTTCGTGGTTCGCCTGGCCAAGGCGTCCGCATGGGCGGACGCACACCCGGCAGAGTGGGCGGCGGCGTACTCGACCGCCGTCGGCATCGACCCGGTCGCGGGTGAATTGGCGCAGGGACGAAGCCAGCGACCAGCAATTGCTCTGGACAACAACGTGATCGAATCCGAGCAGACGCTGTTCGATGTATTCGTCGAGAGCGGAAGCATCCCCGGCGGCAACACGTTCGCAGACTTCGTCGACACGCGTTACAACGACGCTATCGCCGCCGCGACCGCCGCCACCAACTGATCACCCACCACGTCGTAGGAGTTCACTCGTGACCGCACGCATTTTCTGGTTCCTCCCCACCGCTGGCGACGGCCGCTCCATCGTCGGTGCATCTCACGCGTCGGCCAACATCGTCGAACCTGCCGGGTTCCGTCGTCCGTCGCTGCGGTACCTCACGGAGGTGGCTCAGGCCGCGGACCGACTCGGCTACGAGGGGGTGCTGACTCCGACGGGAACGTGGTGCGAGGACGCCTGGCTGACCACGGCGGCTCTACTGCAAAGCACCCGACGGCTGAAGTTCCTCGTCGCCTTCCGTCCCGGCCTCACGCCGCCCACGTTGGCGGCGCAACAGGCAGCGACGTTGCAGCGGTTCTCGGAAGGTCGGGTGCTGTTCAACATTGTCACCGGGGGCGACGACGTCGAGCAGCGTCGGTTCGGTGATTGGATCGACCACGATCGGCGCTACGCCCGCACCGACGAATTTCTCGGATTGGTGCATCGGATCTGGACGGAGACGTCGGTCGACCACGAAGGCGAATTCTTCAAGGTCGCAGATGCACGCGTGTCGGAGGCCCCGGACCCGTTGCCCGAGTTCTGGTTCGGCGGTTCCTCCGATCCCGCACTCGCCGTCGCGGCCAAGCACGTCCAGACGTATCTGACGTGGGGCGAGCCGCCGGCCGACGCCCGCGCCAAGATCGAGAAAGTGCAGGCGCTCGCGGACGCCGAGGGCCGCAAGCTCACCTATGGCATTCGCCTGCACACCATCAGCCGCGACGCCTCCGAAGAGGCCTGGGCCGTCGCACAAAAGCTGCTCGACGAGCTTCCCGAGGAGCAGGTGTCTGCGGCACACGCGCTGCACTCGTCCTCGCAGTCCGAGGGACAGCGTCGGATGGCCGCATTGCACGGCGGCAGCAAGGATTCCCTCGAGATCTACCCGAACCTGTGGGCCGGAGTCGGCCTGGTCCGCGGCGGTGCCGGTACGGCTCTGGTCGGGTCGCACGAGGAAGTTGCCAACCTGATCGGCGAGTACCACGACGCCGGTTTCGACGAGTTCATCCTCTCGGGCTACCCACACCTCGAGGAGGCGTACCACTTCGCCGAAGGTGTTCGACCCATCCTCGACGCGCGAGGAATCACGGTCCCCGCACGCTAGGGCACGTGGGATCGAACCACCGGGTGTGCCGGTTATGGGAAATCTGTCCAGTAGATGGCGTGAAAAATGGATGATAGACGAGGGTAAATCTGTATGATGGCCGCGTGTCCAGTGCCATGTACGTCCCGCGAATCGTGGACGAGGAGCTCGACGACCTCCTCCCTCACCTCGCCGCCATCAACCTCGACGGTGCGAAAGGCGTAGGCAAGACCGCTACCGCCACCCGCCGTGCGAAGTCGGTTCTCGAACTCGACAACGCGGTGGATCGGCAGCTGATTTCTGCGGACCCAGATCTGCTCGCGAGATCGGCGCGCCCCATGCTTATCGATGAATGGCAACGATTCCCGCCGTCATGGGATCTGGTTCGCAGAGCCGTGGACAACGATGCGTCGGGTGGGCAATTTCTGCTGACGGGAAGCGCGCCGCCTTCCGACGCTGTCGTCCACTCCGGTGCAGGCCGAATTGTCCGTGTACGAATGTGGCCTCTGAGCTTCGCCGAACGTCGGCCGTCGGATTCGGCTGTATCCCTGAAGGACTTGCTGTCTCCCCGGCAGGTGACTATTTCGGGTTCGACCGAGACCGTGCTCGGCGATTACATCGAAGAAGTGCTGGTTTCCGGCTTCCCTGGCATCCGTCGTCTCGCCGGTCGCGCGAATCGCGCAGCTTTGGACGGCTACCTGCACGCGATCATCGAACACGACTTTCCGGAGCAAGGCCGCGTGGTTCGACGTCCGGAATCCCTTCGTGCCTGGATGACTGCATACGCCGCAGCCACATCGACCACAGCATCCTGGGAGTCGATCAGGGATGCGGCAACGCCGGGTGCGACCCACAAGCCAACCCGTCAAACATCGATCAACTATCGCGATGTGCTCAGTCGCCTGCGCATGCTGCATGACGTAGAAGCATGGTTGCCGCAGGATAATTCGTTGGGGAAGCTGGCCAAGGCACCTAAGCACCATCTAGTGGACCCAGCCCTGTGCGCTCGATTGCTCGGCGTGACAGCTGAGTCCCTGTTGACGCCTGGCGGCTCGGCGGGCGTCAGATTGGGGCACCTTTTCGAGTCGTTCGTAACGCAAAGCCTCGAGGTGTACGCGCAAGCGAACGAGGCGAGGCTGTTTCATTTCCGTGGCAGGACTGCCGAAGTGGATCTGATCGTCGAGCAAGGCGATGGATCGTTCATCGGCATCGAGGTGAAAGTCTCGCCCGATATCACGGACCACGATGTCCGACATCTGAAGTGGCTTCGGAGCGCAGTGGGCAGTCGAATGAGGGACGCGATCGTAGTGACGACAGGTCCTCACGCTTACCGCCGACAGGACGGTATCGCGGTGATTCCGTTGGCTTTGCTCGCGCCATAGCCGGTCCTCGGCCGCTCGGAGTCGGTGATACGCACTGTCAGCAGATTCCGGCGTACACCGCCCGGACGTACTGCTCCGCGCGGTCGGAACCGATGATTCCGGGCCCCATTCGGTTCATGACGTAGGAGATGGTCAGCTTCGACTCCGGGTGCAGAACGGTGAGCGATCCGCCCCAACCTCCCCAGTAGCAGATCTTGCCGTCGGGGATGTAGGGAATCGATTCGTGCTGTGGGAGGGCAAAGCCCAGACCGAAGCGCAACGTAATTCCCAGCGCCAAATCGATTCCGTTGGACTGCTCCTCGAAGATCGAGTCGATCGTCTCCGGGCTCAGCAGCCGTACGCCGTCCACGGTTCCGCCGCGGGAGATGACCGACAGGATTCTTGCAACCGACCGTGCGTTGCCATGCCCGTTCAACGCGCCCATGTCCGCGCCGCGCCATGCCGCGGTGTTCGCGGACGACGCCTGCACCAACGGTCCGAGAAAGGTCCTGCGACGCACCATCGTCGGGTCGGGCACGGCATCGTCGGTCGGCGGGGGCGGCGGAACCACATCGGCGATTCGATCCCAGTCGCTTTCGGCGGCACCGATCTGGAAGTCGGCTCCGAGGGGACCGGCAATCTCGTCGGCGACGAACTGCCGCAACGACTTTCCGGTGACCCGGCGGACGACTTCGCCGATCAGGTGGCCCTGACTGGCCGCGTGATACCCCGATGTGGCGCGTGAGTCCCACCACGGAGCTTGCTCAGCCAGTCGTGAGGTCGAGAGTTCCCAGTCGTAGAGGTCCTCTTCGTTGAACGGTCGGTCCCAGCCCGAGACGCCGGAGGTGTGCGACAACAGGTGCCGAACGGCAATCTCCTGCTTGCCGGCGGCCGCGAACTCGGGCCAGTAGGTCGCGACCGGCGCATCGGGATCGAGCACTCCACGGTCGATGAGCATCAACGCCGCCAGGCACGTCACCATCTTGGTCGTCGACCACACGTTGGTGATCGTGTCCGACTCCCACGGCGAGCGGCGCTCGGTATCGCGGTAGCCGCCCCAGAGGTCGACAGCGGTGTGGCCGTCGATGTCGACCACCAGCGACGCGCCGAGTTCCGCTCCGCTCTCGACGTTGGCGGCGAGTGCGTCACGCACCGCCGCGAATTGGGGCTCGCAGTGACCGTCAATCGTCATGTGATGCCCCGAGAATGCGGTGAACGGCCAATTCGACGTAGTTGTCGGCGACCTCCTCGATGCTCAGCTCGCCGCCGTCGTGAAACCAGTTGCTGATGCCGTTGAGCATGTCGGTCAGAGCGAACGACGCCAGCCGCGCATCCGGGACGGTGAATTCACCGCTGCGCATTCCGGCGGTGATGACGTCGCGGACACGTCGTTGGTACTGGCGGCGGTAATCCTCGATGACGGTGCGGTGTTCGGGGATGAGCGAGGCCAACTCGTGCAGGCCGACGATGTACTCCACCCGTCGCCGGTTCAGATGCACCAGGTGCGCGCGCACCAGTGACGAGAGGCGATCGGTAGGGGTTCCGGCCGCGTCGAGCAGCGGCAGGTTCTCCTCGGCCGGCTCCTGCGTGACAGTCAGACAAATCGCGAACAGGATGTCTTCCTTGGACGGGAAGTGGTGGTAGAGGCTGGCACCCTTGATGCCGACGGCGTCGGCGATATCGCGCATCCCCACGTTCGAATAGCCCTCACGCGCAAAGATATTTGCTGCGTTGGCCACGATGTCTTCTCGGCGTTGCCGGGTACGTATCTGCCGAGGGAGTGGAGTCACAGCTTCGGGCTGAGTCATACGGTCTCCTCCACCGCCGCCAGCAGTCGCAGTTCACGCTTGAGAATCTTCCCCTGCGGGTCGACGGGTAGCTCGGCCACGATGTGTACCGACTTCGGGGCCTTGTACGACGCCAACTCGGTGCGGCAGTACTCGATGATCGCGGCCGGGTCGGCGGTCACCCCGTCGCGCGCGATGACGAAGGCGGTCACGGCCTCGGACCAGTACGGGTCGGGGACTCCGACGACGGCGGCACGCAACACATCCGGGTGCGTGTGGATGGTGCGTTCCACTTCCTGCGACGACACGTTCATCCCTCCCGACTTGATCATGTCCTTCATCCGATCGTAGAAGAACAGGTTGCCGTCGGCGTCGATGCGCACCATGTCGCCGGTGTGTACCCAGCCGTCCCGGAACACCTCGGCGGTGCGTTCGGGGTCCTTGAAGTAGCCGAGCATCACCGACGGAGTGCGACAGAGCAATTCACCGATCTCGCTCTCGTTGCCCGCGGGGTCGACCACCTTGATCTCGAGGTGGGTCACGGGCTTGCCGATCCACGACGCGTCGCCGTCGGGGATGTCGTCGAGGGTGGAGAACCAGCCGACCGAGCCGAGCTGCGAGAGTTCCGACTGTCCCCAGTACGTGCCCCAGATGGCCTCGGGTGCCGCGGCGGCCCAGGCGCTGATCGTGTGCGGTGACACCTGGCCACCGTAGGTGAGGCAGCGTCGAACTTGGCTCACTGCCTCCGGGCCGAACTGCTCGTCACGAGCCAGGGCCAGATAGAACGTCGGCGTCTGGGCGATGACGGAGATCTTCTCGGCGGCGATGATGCGGAGCGATTGAGCCGGATCGACCGTCGCGGGCAGGACGAGGGTGGCACCCATCAGCGTGAGGGTCGTCATCGAGCCGAGTCCGGCGATGGTGTGGAAGGGCATGACGAACAGCCAGGTGTCCTCCGGTCCGGTGCGCAGACCCCAACTCCACGCGGGCGCGGTGGAGATGAGGAAGTTGCGGTGCGGGATCATCACGCCCTTGGGAGCCGCTTCGGTTCCCGAGGTGTAGATGACCATCGCGACGTCGTTCTCGTCCATCTCGACGTCCGGCTCGGTGGACGGGGTGTTCGCCGTCAGTGCGGCGTATTCGGTACCGAAGGTCACCAGGGTGGTGGTGTCCGGCTTGACCGAGGAGATGATCTCGGCGTAGGCCGGATCGGCCACCACCACAGTCGGTTCCGCGTGTTCGAGTTGGTGCTTCACCTCGGCCGCGCGGTACATCACGTTGATGCCGGTGAAGGCCGCTCCGGCTTTGAGGGCTCCGTAGTACGCCACCACCACATCGACGCTGTTGCGAGCCATCGATGCGACGCGGTCACCCGTGGTCACCCCGAGATCGACCAGCAGGTTGGCGAACTGGTTTGCGCGCGAGTTCAGTTCGCCGTAGGTGGTGACCTCGCGGGTGCCGTCGGCCGCGTAGCTGATGAACGCGACCTTGTTCGGCTGAGTCCGGGCATGGCGACGCAGCTGATCGCCGATGGTGGCGCGGCCGATGGGGGAGCGGTGGTGGATGGCAGCACCGGGCACGGCGGACTCCTTCAGAAGCTGTGGTTTTACAGTGCAGGCGAGAGGGCAGCGGAGTCGAACATCGGCTGCGAGAACGTCTCTGCCGCAACGATCTGCTCGACGGGATCACGAGTGAGCTTGCGCGGGAACGACTTCTCGGGATAACCGACGGCGATGTGCGCGGCGGTGATGTAGTCGTCCGGGATCCCGAGCAGTTCGCGAATAGCGGGCTCCTCGTGGCACAGCAACGTCGTCACCGCGGTCGCGACGCCCTGGTCGCGCAGACTCAGGCAGAGGTTCTGCACGGTCGGGTAGATGGATGCGCCGCCGACGACGGAGAGTCGGCCGAGTTCGTGGTCGGTGGGGTGCAGTCCGTCCAGCGCGGCACAGACCACCACGATGGCGGGCACCTCGGCGAGGTGGCGGGCGAAGTAGTCGGCGTCCTGCACGGTCTTGGGCAATGCGCCGACGGCGACGGTTCCGCCGGTGATGCCGGCGAAGTAGGCGTCCCACATCGGGAGGTAGAGATCGGCAAGGGCCTGCTTGCGGGCTGCGTCGCGCACGACGATCCACCGCACGGGCTGACGGTTGCCGCCCTGCGGGCCGAAGCGGGCGACGTCGAACGCGGCCTTGAAGACCTCGTCGGGAACAGGATCGCTGAGGTACCGCCTGCAGGTGCCGGTGGTGCGCATCGCCTCGGTGAGTTCCATGGGTGTTTCCCTTCGCCTGTCCGCTGTTAGGTAGTGCCATGAAGCATCGTGTGGCGTGGGCCACATTGTCAAGGCTCGATTTGCTGTGAATTTCAAGATCGCGAATCTCTTGCGCGAAATTGCCTAACCATGGTTAGTTGAGCTGTCGGAGTCGGATGGAGCAGCGCGCAACAGGAGGTACCGGTGTCCACAGACGCAGCAACGGCAGCGGAGACCGTGGGTGGGGTTAATCGGGACCGGGTAGATCGGGCTCTCACCGCAGCCAACCTGCCCACGCTGGTGGCGGTGCTCTATCAGTTGACCGGCGATCCCAGGTGGCTCGCCGATCCGTATCGCCCCACGCGTAGTCGAGGCATGGACAACAACGACACGGGCGGATTCGACGACGCCGTGGCCGACCGCATTCGCGCCGCGGCGCTCGATGCAATATGTGCCTTTCACGAGGGCACGCCCATGGCGGTGCCGTCACCCGACTCGGAGCACCTCGTCGAGATGATCAGCGTGGCCGTCGGTGAGCAGGTTCCTCCCGAGTTCGGCGTCATGGTGGCCGAGGACATGGGCTTCACTGCGTCGGCCACTCCGGTGGCGGCTCCGAATGATCTGTCGGTCATCGTGATCGGTGCCGGCGTCTCCGGGATGCTCGCCGCCATCAAGCTGCACGAAGCAGGCATCAGTCATACAGTGCTCGAGAAGAACTCCGATGTGGGTGGCGGCTGGTTCGAGAACACCTACCCCGGTGCCGGTGTCGACACCCCGAGCCATCTCTACTCGTACTCCTTCGCGCCGCGGGCCTGGAGCACGCACTTCGGCAAGCGTGACGAGGTGTGGGAGTACCTCAGCGATGTCGCCTCCGAACACGATCTGCGGCAACGCATTCGCTTCGACACCGAAGTGGCAACCGCCGAGTATGACGCCCAGCGACAGGGCTGGACCGTCACGACGGTCGACGGCGAGATCCTGACCGCCGACGTGGTGATCACCGCTACCGGTCAGCTCAATCGGCCGAAGGTGCCCCATATCCTTGGGCTCGAGTCGTTCGACGGCCCGATCTTCCACACGGCGAACTGGCCGACCGATCTGGATCTCACCGGCAAGCGCGTCGCCATCGTCGGAACCGGGGCCAGTGCCATGCAGGTGCTGCCGGCCATCGCGTCGACGGTGGGGCATGCGACGGTCTTTCAGCGTTCGCCGCAATGGGTGTCCTCGAGCGACGTGTACTTCAGCGAGATGGGCGACGACGCCAACTACCTGATGGATGTCGTTCCGCTGTATCGGCTCTGGTACCGGACCAGGCTGGCCTGGAACTTCAACGATCGTGTGCACAGCTCGCTGCAGGTCGATCCCGAATGGGAGCATCCGCAGCGCTCTATCAACCCGATGAACGACGCGCATCGACGCGTGTTCACCCGCTACATCGAAGCCGAGCTCGAAGGCCGACCCGACCTCATCGAGAAGTCACTTCCCGATTACCCGCCCTTCGGCAAGCGGATGTTGCTCGACAACGGCTGGTACGCCGCGCTCAAGCGCGACAACGTCACCCTCATTGCCGACGCCGTCGCGTCCATCACCTCGAATTCGGTTGTTGCGCGGGATGGTTCGGAGACCGAGGTCGATGTGGTGATCCTCGCGACGGGGTTCGAGACCCACAAGCTGCTGACGCCGATCGACGTGCGCGGACGATCGGGTGAGTCCATCCGCGATATCTGGGGTCCCGAAGATGCGCACGCGTACCTCGGCATCACCGTCCCGGACTTTCCGAACTTCTTCATCACCTGCGGTCCAGGAACGGTATTGGGCCACGGGGGCAGCTACATCACCATCGCCGAATGCCAGGTGCGCTACATCGTCGATGTGTTGATCGACATGGTGGACAAGCGAATCGGAGCCATCGAGTGCAAGGCGGACGTGGAGACGGAGTATGTCCGCAAGCACGACGAGGCGCACGCGAAGATGATCTGGTCGCACGGTGGCATGGACAACTGGTACCGCAACGACGCCGGACGTGTGGTCTCGACACTGCCATGGCGCATCGTCGACTACTGGGAAATGACGCGGCGGGCCGATCTCGACGACTTCGTCACCGAGTCCCGTCGGGACCAGCTCGCCTGAAAGCCGTTCTCAGAACGCGATGTTGACGTCGCGGGAGATAACGAAGCCGTGGTCGCCGCTGTAGCAGGCAATGCCGCCCTCGGTGGAGCGGCAGAAGGTGCCGGTCACTCCGATGACCTGGCCGTATTCGAGTATTCGAGGCTCTCCGCTGCTCGGATCTCCGACGAAGATGCCTTGATTGGTGCAGATCTGTTCGACGGTGTCGTCCAGGTTGATCTTCACCCCGTAGGTGTTGTTCGCGGCGTTGGCGCACTCGCGTCCGGTGTTTCCCGGCACCGAGTAGCGAACCTGACAGCCCACGATGGTTCCGGGTGCGTTGGATGAGTTGAAGCCGCAGAACACGTTGCCGCTGGGGGACTGGAAGAAGTATTGGCCGCCGGGTTGTTCGTAATCTCGGGCATCGACGTTGACGTCGTCGCGGTTGGGGGCAGGTAGCACAGCGGGGATGCCTTGCTCGACGGGTATAGCCGGCACCGGGGCAGCGTCGGGGATCTCTCCGGTGGGTCCGGGGCCACTGCCGCCGTCGGAGTCGGTGTAGCCGTTGGCCGACGGAGCTGCGGCTGCAGTGGTGGTGGGCGGTGACGCGGCTCCTGTGAGTTCCTCGGATCCGCAGGCGATGGCTGCGAAACCGGTAGCGGCGATCAGTGCGCACGTGGCCACGACTCTGCGGACTCGACTCATTTTGTTCGTCCTCACCGGCGTCTGCACAGTGCATCACCTCTGATCAGAGAATCAAACGGGCCAAGTGGTCTGTTAACGTCTTTCGTGTCACGACCCCGTCACGAATCGGTATACGAGTGGTCCTTTTGTCGTGATTGCTGCGAGGGTGGGTCGGGAAAAGAACCCAGAAGCGCTCGATGCTTCAGGTTCGACCTCGAGTGGTCGGTCCGGTGTCGCAAACGAACCCGGTATTCCATTGTGCGACGTATCGGAAGGCGTGCTGTATGCGAAAGACGTTGAGGCGAGCGGTTGTATCGATCGCACTGACCGTTCCCTTGATTCTTGGCATCGGCGCAGGAACGGCTGCGGCAGCGCCGCAGACCACGCTGCTCCAGATTCCGGTCGTCACCGGTTTCCAGATCGCACCGGGAGCAGTGCCCGGTGGGCTGTTCCAGACAATTCCGATGAAGGCCACGGTCGGTACCGAGCCGGGTGTTCTGCTGTTGTCCGCGGCGAATATCGCACCGTATGCAGACCAGTATCCGTACCGAAGTCTCGGTGTGACTTGGCGGAACTGGGACATCGGGTTTCGTGGAACCGTGGGACTGAGGCACTGGCAGGAGAGCCCCAACCCGGGCCCGCCGAACGACCTGCCACCACTACAAGGCGAGCAGTACCCGCGCGAAGTAGCCCTGCCCACGGGGAGTGGGTGGGTCGAGATCACCGTGACTCACTACCGCGATTACTACGACGGCGAGCCCTACGTCGACACGCTGATCCCGGGCAAAGGCTTGATCTACGTGCCCTGATCGCACCTACGAAAGGAAACTCGATGAGGACATCGATCCGATGCGGAGTCGCCGCCCTGGCGCTGTCCGTCCCCCTGGCCTTCGGCGTAGGTGCCGGAACTGCAACCGCTGCGCCGCAGGAGTCGGTACTGCAGGTGCCTGTCGTCACCGGGCCGGAATTCGTCCCTGCAGGCGTTCCCGGCGGGCTGATCCAGACCATTCCGATTCGCGCGGTGGTCGGGGAGAAGCCGGGTGAGGTGCGTTTCTCGGCCGCCGACATCCGGCCGTACTACTACCAGTTCGCTTACCGGCACCTGACGGTCAACTGGCGCAACCTGTCCACCGGTGAGGCAGGCTCCGCCGGCTTGCGGCACTGGAACGACGAGATCGATCGGACTCAGCCGGCCAATCAGGGTGGTCCGCAGGCTTACCGCCTGCCGACCGAGGTGACGGTTCGCACGGGTGCGGGTCCGGTGTTCGTAACGGTGACCCACGACCGCGAGAATCCCGATGCGTCGAACGCTCTGATCCCCGGCTTGGGTGTGCTGTTGGTGCCATGATGTGTGGCATTGGTCGCCGTACTGCGAAAAGTGCCATGCTCGTACACTGTGAATGGCAAGCTGATTCAGAACAACGTGGGTGCGGTGTAGCGGCCGTTCCGTGCTTCGTTCAAGCGGGCACTCCAGCGCTGCACGAGCCACATTTCGACGAGCTCAGGGCTGGTGCCGATGTCGGTCGCCCAGTGGCTGATGAGTTCGACGTAACGGTCGTAACGGCGACGAGTGAAGCCGGTGACGGACGGGTCTTCGAGCCACCCTTCGTGGATGAGTGTCGAGACTCCGTATTGGTCGATTAACTGCGCCGGGCCGCCGTAGACCGACGCCTTCACGGCCCACAGGAACGTGGCCATCAGCGACATTCCGACGCCGGGCGCATCGGGCCAGCCGGACCAGGTCGAGTTCGGATGGTCGGGCACTACGCGATTGCGTACGCAGCTGTCGAGGACAGCAAGGGTCTTGGCGACGGGGTTCTCGTCGGGACGGTTCAGGTGTGGGTTCATGACGTCCGGGAACCGTCGCTTCGCTCTGCGGTGCCGGTGACTGCCCTGCCACGCCGCGCAAAGAAACAGCAGGCCGAGCGAAGCGTGTTCGCCGTCAGCCAGATCGGTTCCGATCCGAAGATCGTTGCGCTGCACGGTCGCGCCGCCGTACTCGACGATTTCTCCGTCGAGGTTGCGGCCGCGCAGCCGAAGATCGTGGCCTGCTCGGTCGAGGTGGCCGTTCCACCAATCCAGGTCCACCTCCACACCGTCGTCGAGGACGTGCAGGTCGTAGCTGCGGTGCTGACACCACTGCACACAGGCCGTGGGCGGAGTGAACCCCTCGTCGAGTCGTGACATACCGCCATTGAAGCATCGGGTACCGACACATTCGGCGGCGTTTCTGATGTCGATGCGGACTGTCGGTCTCATATGGAACTGTGGGGTCTGGTTAGCCATCAGAACGAACAGGGGAGTGCCGGTGCCGGTTGCCGACAATGCAGTCGACAGGCCACTCGTCGACGTGGTGATCGACGCCATCGACGCGGACGATGAGCTGTCCGACGAGGCCAAGTACTACGTACTGGCAGCGCTCGAAGGGCCGACAGCACTACAGGAGCTGCTCGACGGCATCTCGACCCCGCACGTTCCGGAACCGTCGGGTAGCCAGCTCGTCGAAGAGCCGGTCGGTGCATTTCTGACCTCGATCACTGTCGCGGGATTCCGCGGCATTGGGCCGAAGGCAGCGCTGGAGCTACACCCCGCGCCTGGGATCACGATCGTCAGTGGCCGCAACGGATCAGGCAAGTCGAGCTTTGCCGAGGCCCTCGATTCGAGATCAATGGCAGGGCGTTCATGCTGAGCAGTTGGGCACGAGAGTGAGGTAGCAGTCATACGGTCGCACAAAGCAGCCGAGGCCGTTGCGATGGTTTGGAAGAGGCCGAGTTCCGCATGCCACCATCGTGCGGATGATCTGGCACCGACAGGATTGGCCAGCGCTTGTCGTGAAGAACTTCAACCGGGACGTGGACACGCCGCAGATCAGCTGAGGCGTCAAGTTCCGCGCAGACTGCGAACGTGTCAGAGGCAGCTTGTATGGTCGCAATTCCATCCGAAGACAGGGAAGAAATTGTGCCAACCAAACTGGGAAATCCGCTTGCAGTGACCATTCATCCGCGTGCGATCGCGTCGTGGTCAGACATCAGGAGCGACCTGAAGTTGCAGGCAGAGATCGAAGCGGCGCACCTCTACATGGTCGTCGTTCGACCGACTGTTCGAGCTTGTGCGGACGCCGAAGGGGTCGAATTGTATTCCGATGAATGCGAGGGGATTCCTGGCTACACTGGCAAACTGTCAACCTCTCAATTTGAGCTTTTCGATTATGGAAGGAAGTTCCGAGACATTTCCGATGGGGCCTGGTGCTATTCTCATGACGCGGCCGCTGAAGCTCTTTACGATGACCTACGGGTCGGAGCAATGGACCTCGAATGCTACCTACGCTTGATCAGCTGGAAGATTTGCTATGTCGGCATGTCATACGGCGGGGGATACGGGTCCTTGGCAGGTAGATTGCTGAGACACGAAACAATTCTACAGATCATGGATGACTATAGTGGCCTCCCATTTGATATCAGAATCATCCCACTAACGTGCGTCCAGTCTGCCCTGCATTTCAGGACGACGCATGTAGAGTCGCCATCGCCCAATCCGGGCAGCGTGCAGAAGTTTGTCTCAGACGACGGCGTTCTTGAATCTACTGGCCTTGTGGGTGTAATTGAGAATATCTTGATCACGTACTTCAAGCCAAGATACAACAAGAATCTCAAGATTTGGCCTGCGTCGAAACACTCGAGAGCGATTGCGGCACTCAATGTTGATTCGCTAGTGGTCGATTTTGACGGCAGTGCAGACACTTTTGCACTTAGTACCGAGCATCGGTCGGAGCCTGAACGGGGGTTCGTGCTAACAGCTGAACTTGCGGGTGCACAACGGATTTGGAACTCGACCTACCCGGCCGGACTTGGATACGAACGCTCCGTCGCCTACGATCCACAAGACCCGATGTCCATTCTCAACGCCGTGGTTACCGACTACCGCACGTCCCGCCCTCACGCTACTTTCCGTGTGAACGCAGCTGTTGGATGACTTGCTCGCGCGGCTACTTAGTTATCGGTGAATCCAACAACTCCGACCTTTTGCCACTCCAGGTGACCACGAGTTCATCCCGAGCCCGACTGGCTGCGACGTAGAGGAGCGAACGTTCTCTCAAAAGGGCCTCCTCGCGCTCCTCCGTCGGAACCGAACGAAGAGTCGCCGCCGACGGCACGTGAGTGTTATCGATTCCGGCGAGGACGACCCGCGAGAACTCCATTCCCTTTGCTCTGTGCATTGTGAGAACCTGCACGTGATCAGGGGACGCAGGGTTGTTGTCGAGTGCGCGGGCCTCGACTCCACGCTCGCCTAGAGCACGTACAAATTGGCTTCGATCGTTCACCCCGCGGGTGAGGACTGCGATCGTGGACGGGTCGACGGCGGGCGAATCGGATCCCTGCGGTGGCGTGATCCAGTTCCTCACGAGGTCTGCCACTTTATCGAGTTCGTCAGCGGCATCTGCGCATTCGACGAGTTGAGGGTTGGGGCCGAGCCGTGCGGACCGGTATTCGTCCGTTGACTCCGCACCCTGTTCCAGGTCCTTGTAGTCAGCACCTGACAGGATGCTGACTGCAAAGTGGAGGTTCTGTGCGGTGGTCCGATAATTGAGTGTCAGGCGCTTCGATCGACCTACGATCTTGATCCCGAACCGGGACAATACAATCGGCTGACCGTAGATTCGCTGGTGCGAGTCTTCGGCGATGAAGAGGTCGTTCGCGCTTTCGGCTACGAGGTTCCGCAACAGTGCCCAGTGTGTCGCGTGTAGGTCCTGTGCCTCGTCGACGAGTACGTGATCAGCGAAAAAGTCCTTGCCGGCTTCGACGCGCAACCTCAGCTGTTCGGCGGCTAAAGCCAGGATCTCCGGAAAGCTCAGGCTGCCATCCATTCGGCTTTGTCGACGGTACGCTTCGACCACTTTCCACACCGCGATTCGTTGCGGACGGCTGAGTCGAACCCCGCGGCCAGGGCGGGCAACCTTCGCATACTGTTCGAGAGTGGTTACCTTGTTCGCGAGAATTACTGCAACATATTCGTTTTCGAGGAACCCGGGCGTTGCAAGTTTGGTGTCGAGGCCGCTGCTGACAGACTGGACCACATCCCGCCAGACTTTGTCGGTGTTGGTTCGATTGTTGGTCAGTTCTACGCCGCGGTACCCGAGAACGTTCTCGGCAGCATCTGCGACGTCGCCGCCCTGGTTTAGCGCGGCGTTTCCGAGGGCGTCGACTCCACCGACATAAATTCCCGGTTCGCCGAGACGGTTCGCGATCACGACCTTGGGGTCAAGACTTTGGAGGGCCGTTTTGAGATCGGCGGCGAGCGTTCGGTTGTAGGTGGTCAGGACAATCCTGGCACCTGAATCTGCTTTGGCGAGCCGCTGAGCACGGTGGATCGCTACGACCGTCTTACCGGTGCCAGCTCCACCTGAGAGCCTGAACGCGCCATTGTGATTCTGCTCGACGTACTTTCGCTGTTCTGGGTGCAGGAATGTGCGCCAGGCGGCGAAGTCGCCGCCCTCGATGACCCGGCGGAGTTCCTCGTCGTCTTCGACGAAGGTGAACTGCATCTTCGACGCGGGGAGTTCGAGAGCTTTGAGAATCTTCTCGTCTTCGTCGAGGTCTTCGTCGATGGGGTTCTCTGTGAATCCGTGCTTTTCGCGGATGCTGTCGATGTGCAGTCCGGTTGCCAAGTCGAGGAGAGCACTGCCTTGCCAACCGACGGCGTTGGCCGCGATGTCGAGGAGCACATCTTCGTTTGCAGCCGTGTGTGCACGCTCTGCAAGCTCTTGTTCCAGGCCGAGACGGTCAGTGAGGTCGCTGAGACTGAATCGTTCTGCGAGGTATCCCTTGGCCTGAGCTTTCAGCGCGCGGTCGAGTTCGCCCCGTGGGTCGGGGACGACTGTTCGTTTCTTGCGATCGTCTTCCCCGTCGAGTTCGCCGATGATGCCTTCGAGAACGCCGTTGATCGGGTTTATTCGTAGCCGAGACCGTTCTGCCAGCTTGTTGGCCTCGTCATGAGGCCATGTGCCCATGTAGATGAAGGTTGGGTCGTCGCCGAGCTTGTCGTCGACCTTGAACAGAATCGCGCGGAAGTGCTGGTCCACTCGTCCGGTGCGGACCCGTGGATCGACCGCGGCGTTGAGCGGTTCGATATGTAGGCCTGGGGTGGTGTGATTGACGGAGAGCTTCTCGATGAAGGCCCACACCTTGTCTTTAGTGCCCTTGTCGAGCTTCCGCATCGCTTTGGTGTTCGACGCAATGACCAGGTTTGCCATTACTGCTCTCCATTCGAAGTCAACGTAGTCAGCCACTGCAAGGTTGTTCCTGCGGCAATCAACCGATGGAACTGAGGCATCATGGTCTCGATCTGCAGCATCATGCTCACCGCCGCGAGAATGTCGTCAGTCGATGCGGCCGCGATAAAGTCCGCCGATTCGAGATGCGTGAGGTTCTTGCCCGGTAGCGCGGCCTGAGGGTCGCCTACAGCGAACGCGGCAAACGCTTGAGTGAACTCGTCTCGAAGGTGGCGAGTGTCTTCCTCCGTTACGGCGGTTGACGCAAGTTCTTCCATTTTGGGCAAGAACTTGATCAACTCCGAATACGGGCTGGAAGCAGTTGTTTCGTCCTCGACTTCTGCCAAGTCCGTATTGCGAAGCGTGAAGATCAGGTCGTCGGTATCCACGTCGAGGTGGTCGAACAGCTTTCGCAGGACCGCGAGTTTTGCGCGAGTTGAAGTCGCTGTCACCACCGTCAATCCTGGCACTATCAGAGACTCCCTGGGGGAAATCTGTTCTAGGTCCTCTGCTATTGCAAAGTCGCTTGACTCATCGGCGTAGGCAAATACTTCTTCTCGACGTAGGTCCACGAGGGTCCGGATAACTTCGACAAAGGCGTCTTTCCAGCTCGTCACGGTTTTGTTTGCATCTCCGAACTCAAACGAGACGATGGTGCGGTTGGTGAACGACTCGTCGTCGCCCATAGGTACCGACGGCAGCGGAGGTGCGAAAGGTTCGAAGACTGTAGACGGCAGCGGCCAGTAAGCGAGAGCGACCTCCGTCAGTGCATGCGTGCGTGCCTCGAGCTGCTCTTGAGTCCATACATCGGAGTTCTTCAACAGCAAGTTGAGCCTGTACGGCGAATCATCGAATCCGTTGTCGCGCTTCTTCTTTTCCAAAAATGTAGAGTTCGAATAACTAGAGTTGTATCCAGTAACCGTCAGATTGCCGATCCGATTGCACCAAGTCGCGTGGATTGCGTCGGCGTCTTCACCGAGGTCTGTACGCCACGCAGAGGTAAGTGTCTGGGGCATGATGTGTTCGATACTGATCGACTGGCTTTCCAACGCGCCGGCGATGTCATGGGTATCATTGGACCAGTTGTTCTCTAGGCACTCGAAAAGGTAGCTGCGGTTTTCGCCTTTTATATTATAGAGGTTGCGGGTCGTAAAAGATTCAGTGAACTCGTCGTCGGTAGGGAATCGGCTTGACGTGGTGCGCCGGCGGAGCGAATACGTTAAAACATCTGCGAACAAATCGTTTTCGCCGCGAAGACGATGAACCTCAGAGTATAAGGTAGTGAAAATCCTATTGAGGGACTGTGTGGGCACGCCACTGATGAACCTCCTGAAAAGATAGGAATCGAGGATCACGATAACTCGAGTGAAGTCTTCAGCGGACACACTTCCAGCCTTCAACTCAGCAAGCAGAGGCATGGTGAGTGGCAGTGTCACGTCGTGTTTGACCATGTTGAAGCGGCGCAATCGTTTATCCGCTGTTCCTACACCTGTAGTGGCGGTGTTCAGTTCGCGGCTGTACTCGGCATAATCGCGCATATCGGAAAGGAGTTCCCGTGTGCTTGTCTTGGCGTGTAGTTGATAGTCGCGGAATGCTTCGTAAACCGCATCCTGGCGGGGTGTCTTGCCTGTCTTGGAGACTAGGTAGAATCGGATAAACCAGTCGGTGCGATATTCGACTGACTTCTCGATGCGGTTCCAGTAATTCTCGTACAGGTCTTCTTGCTCGTGGCTCGGCTGGTGCATCAGTACAACGTTGCGGATCTTGTCGGACTCGCTTAGTTCAAGCCCTGTGGAGTTGATACTCTCGAAGATGCGCTGGGGATCGTCCTGCTGCTCCAAGTCCAGCGCCATAACTTGCAGGCGGAAGATCGCGGTCCAGATCTGGTCCCCATCGAGTTCTCCTTCGGCGATCCGCTGGCGGAAGTATCGGTAATTCGCGGTGATAGCGGATGTCTCGATCAGCGCGTCTCCGCGCAGGAGTCGGCTATACGCATCATTGTCGTTCTTGACCGGCTTGAGCTTGAACTTAACCGCGTCGTTCCTGGCCTTGAGGACGAGATAACTGTCGCGAATGTCGGACGCCAGGTTTGGATCCTGCGAGGAAGTAGTGCCGTCGTCGAGCGAGTGGACCAGTGCCAGCATCAGCAGGCTGGTAGTAGTCAGCCGTTGTTGGCCGTCGATCACAACGTATTTGAACGAAGTCTCTGGGTTGCCCACAATTGCGCCGAAGAAGTGCGTTTTGCGGTCTTCGCGGATGATGTCGATCAGATCGTCGAACAGTCTGGCGCAGTGCTTGACCTTCCAGTCGTAGTTTCGCTGATAGACAGGAATCCAAAGGTGTTTGCTGTTGCCATCGAACAGTTCCGTGATTCGACTGATGCTGCCCTGCACTGGTTACCTCTTCTCCTGGTCCCGCATTGCTCGTTCAGTCTCACAGTCACTATGTCAGCCGACTACGACGTGCTCCGCAGAGCCACCGCAATCTGTTCGACGTCAGGTGTGCAGAGGATCCAGCCCGCTTCGGACATCGTATTTGTAGTCGCGTCGTCGGGAGCAAACATCACACCTATGCGCACGTCACGCCACGCGAAATCGACGACCTCGCCGTCGTCGGTCTCGAATCCGACGGTCGGGACGGGCAAGTCTGTTGCTGCGAGCTCGATTACGAACCTCTTCTCAGCGTCGGACACGGTCGAGTCGTAGACCACTTGCCACTCCGGGGTGAGTTCGGCCATGGGTGACGCAGCAGGTGCGCTGGCACCGGCCTCAATGAGGCTTCGGGTAGTGACTAGGTGATTCCCGCTCAGTCCCAGCCAATTCGATAGTCGTAGCCATTCCTTCCACGCACGGCCGTCGTGAATGTCAAGCTTGTCGTCTCGGTCATCGACGACGAGGACAGCCTTGATGTTTCGGGACCCTTGGAGCATGGCGGCTGTCACTGCTAGTGGACCATCGACGTGTGACCAGCACATGTCGCTGCCCTCGCCGAACGCGACGGGGCCACCGTTTAGGAGGCTGAGCGCGTTACCAGTGACAGTGCCACCGTCACCTTTCGCTCGGTTGTCCGCGCGCACCAGCGCCATCGGTAGCCATTTTCCGACCGACTCCCACGCTTCCAGATCAGGATCTTGGATGAAAGCGAGCAGCGTGGTGACGGGGTCTGCGGAGAGCTGTTTGATGATCGCTGGGCGCAGCGCTCCAGCTTTCATTGCGGTCGACGAGCCATTGTCGGTCAGCCATGAAGGCTGGACCGTTTCATTTGTCTTGAAGCGCTGCAAGTCTTCGTGTCCGAACGACCACACCAGGTGTCCAGTGTCTCGAAGAATTGCTCGCTTCGCGGCATCGTCGGCGACACGGTTGTAGCCAGGCGTGGCGTGAAACTTTCTGCCGTCCGCGAAGATCGCGATGCGCGGGACCTCGGAATCATTCGTTGCGAGCTCGAAGTCGGGCTTCGAGTTGGCCATGTGCACCTGGGGTGTGAGTTTCCAGGTACGAATCTTTCTGCCAGGCAACACGATGGTTGCCGACGGGCCGTAGGTGCCGGGGGTTTCCTTGACGGTTGCGCCCATTGCGCGCATACGCTCGACGAATGCAACATAGAACTCTTTCTCCAGCGGTGACTCGCCGCCGCCGATCGGCTTGCCGCGACGACCTTCCCTGACCGATTTGACCCACTCTTCGCGATTCGATTCGATGTCGTCATCCACATCGAGAAGATCGTTCAGCACCCGCAGAGCGGTCATGCGGGAGACCTTGTCCAGCTCATGGGGTGGCGCGAATGGGAGAAGGCACTTGTGGCACGCAAGCCGGTCGTATTCGGCGCAATCGCAATCGCGCACGACCGTCCGTGCTGCGTTGAGCACCGCCCAGACCTTCGCGGGGTCAGCAAACTCGGCAAGGTAGCCCGTGCCACCCGGCACGGTGTCGTGGATCAGCAGCGCGCGCTGGCTCGGGGCATAGAGAGCATCGGTGATGGTTGCGACGTCGAGGTGCTCGGGGGAGCCGCCAATCACCTGGCGAAGACCCAGCAGAATTGCCGCACTGAGGCTGGGGTGCGCGAATAGGTCGTACTCCAGCGACTTGGGTAGGTGCAGCAGTACGCCCTGGGTGCGGAGGGTGCGCGCCAACGCGATTTCGCGGACGTGTTCGGTTGCTGCGTTGCGGTGCCGGCACCAGCTGCGGTGTTCGTAGCGGTTATTGCGGCCTGCAGAGCGATCGAGCTGCCCACAGGACGAGCAGACACGGAACAGGCCAGTTGTGGTGTCTTGGCCGGCAATCGTTCGGGTGCCGCCCTGCGAGGTTCGGCGTCCCATGTTGAGCCAGCGAACGTCTATGCGGCGCAGATACTCTGCGCCGAACTCGTGGTTGTCGACGAACCACGCGCGCTCGACGTTGACGGGGTCGATGTCCGCAGCGGTGACGACGGTGAACGATTCCTTGTGCCGCTCGTCGCGGGCATCGCTGATCGCTGCCTCGTCGCGGCGGACCTCAGCGGAGACCCGCGACATCTCGACCACCTGCAGCTGCTGGCTGACGTCCGCGATTGCGCCGGTACCGCACCGCGGGCACGACGTCACCGCCGGCGCTTCCTCGCCCGCGAGTGTGATCCCCGCCCAGCCGCACTGGGGGCATAGCCGCCACGTGTGGATGTTGGATTCACCGGCCCCAAGATCTACGGCGTCGATACGAGCCGCCAGCCCCTGCGCGTAGAACGTGGCACCTGGTGCAAGTTCAGTCAGGGCGATGCGAGAGCCACGCTGGTAGCTGGTGGCCTCGCCCATGTATTGGTTCGTGTCCGGGTCGATCCAGGTGACGCCGACGTCGAGGGTGACGGCGTCGTCGAGCAGCGTGTAGTTGGGTAGTACGCCGTAGCGTTCGAGGACGCTGATCCAATAGTCGTCGGTCAGGTCGTGGATCTGACCACCGAGTAGCCTCAATGAGCCCTTTGCGGTTCGCAGATCGCGGAGGTCATCGTCGGTGGCGGCCGGCGAAGATGCGCGACGCTCGAATTCGTCCATCTCCGCGTCGACGGTGTCTCGCCGAGTGGTGAGTTCGGTGAGGTCGCGGTTCCAGCGATGCACGGCATCTTGCAAACTGATGGCAAGTCCACTTGGGCCTTCACCGTCCGCGGGGGTTGCCCACGTGCACAACGACTCACGAGTTTGTTCGTCGAGCACTTCGTCGAACTGCGCCAGGAATTCCTCGACGAGCAAATCGGCATCGGTATCAACGGCAGTGAGAAGCTCTGCCATCCAGCTGCCCGGGTCGAAACTTCCGAGTACGGCGCGAGCGCCGCGTGGCGCAATTGTGTTGGTGTCTCGGGCCAGTCGGTCGATCACATGCGCGACGTACTGCCGCTGCAACATCTCCTCGGCCGTCAGGAATGTCGCCGGTGGCCGAACCTCACCCTGGATCACGGACGTCGGGTCGTACAGCTTGGGAAGGTGTTCCCCGCGGCCACGGACGAACGCGAGTACCAACGAGTTCCCGGTCAGACGCCCAGCGCGCCCCACCCGCTGCAGGTACGAGGCAACCGTACGGGGCAGCGATCCAAGCATCACCGTGGACAGGTCGCCGATATCGATACCCATCTCCAACGTAGGGGTAGCGACGAGAACGTTCGGCGCCTGCGGGTCTGCGCCGCCGCGTTTGAACGCAGTTTCGTAGCTCAACCGGGTGGCAGTGGGCAGAAGCGACGTGTGCTCACGGGCAACGACGCGTTTCATCTCAGAGCTGTCGTAGAGCCGACGGTAGAAATTCTGCGATTTGGCTGCGCGGGCGAGGGTTCCAGGGCAGCGGACGAGCAAGCAAGGCGCACCATCTAATTGGTCGACGACAGTGATGCTGCCGGGTGTCGGTGTTTGGCACACGCTGCAGACCAGGAGGTGCCGGCCGGCAGCAAGATCGTCGTCCGCGGGAGCGGACACAATCACGGCCGCCGCTGGCAGGGCATAAGCGGTGAGGCCGCCCTCGGTGAGAACCGCGGTGAGCACACGCTGTTCGGCGAGGACCGAGAACAATGATCGCGCGAGGAAGCTGCCGTCGAACGGCGACACTCCCAAGCATTGCGACGCCCATCGGGCAAACCAGGACGCTGCCGACGTGATCGCATCGAATCCTTCAGGAACGGAACGAGATCCGACTGCAGGGAAGGCAGGTGCAGGTCGTCCTTTAGGGAACGCCGGCATGCCCTCACCTTTGGTGCGGCCGCCCCATACCCACCGGCGGTTGGCATCTTTCTCGACGTACTTGCGCAGCCATGGGTGATTGATTGCGCCGCGGGTGCGGACTCGTTCGACGGTGCCGCGGACCCAACGGGTGACCGCAGCAGAATCTGGTGCGCTGAGGGTCATTTGAAGCTCGGCGGCGTTGATCGCGGCGCGTCCGAGTTGGGCGGGGCGTCCGGGATCTCCCAAGCGGACCTCTGACACAGCGCTGCCAGTGAGTTCGAGGGTTCGCCCGAGCCGGGACTGCAACCCGAATTCGAGATCGATGTCGAATTCGAGACGACGACGTACCTTTGCGGTCGCCTTGTTGCGCGCCACGCTCGAAGAATCGGGCTTCCAGAATGGCTGGAACTCGTCGTGGTCGACGATATCGGGTGCCAGCAAGTGGTATCTGCGGGCTGGATCCTCACCGGCGCGCGCTATCACGGCATCAGAAAGTTCTGGGAGAGTGAGCGTCGAGGTCCCGATGGCGCTTCGTAGCGTGGAGCGGAGGCTGAGGGTGTGGGAGCGAGCTTGAACGAATCCCGCGCGGTGCGCGGCATCTTGGACGCTGTCGGTGAACATCAACGCCTTTTTCTCATGAGCGTCGAGGCGCACGTCACCGAAGAGGTTCGACAGTGTGACCGAGAGTTGTGTGGCAACAGCGCTTCCGAGGAACCGGATACCGTCGGCGACACCGCAGGCGGGACAGGTGTCGTTCTTGGACTCTTCCTCGACGTTGTCGCCTTTCAGTACCAGAACCGGCAGAACCTTGCCCTTGAGTTCGTCGGTGCTATCGGCGTCAGGTGCACTATCGGAGATTTCGCGGTCGTCGATGCGGAACCAGTGCAAACCCTCGACCTCTTCGCCGGGCGTGGATCTGGCGAGCAGAGCTTCGGCCGGCGCAGAAATCAACGCGCGAAAGCGTGACGCCCCTGAGGCGTGGTCGGCGCGAATCGAATCGTCGGTTACGTCCAAGGCGTGGCCGGTGGGGGCGAGTCGAGCGCCCCACCCAGAGCGGCCGCAGTGTCGGCAGTACAGCGCGGGTAGGTGCATGACATCGCTGTCCTCTTGCACTCCGTCATCGGACCAGCGGTAGGAAGTGTTCGTGGCGACAGCGCGGTCGATGCGCGAAAGCTCCCGAATCCACAGGTGCACATCAACACTCAGTGCTGATCGTCCCACTTCAGCGCGCAGATGGGAAAGTGCCGCGAACAGGTAGTCGAGGAATCGTTGTTGCGCCTGACGGCTGCGGTGCGTGTCGCGTTCGATGGCTGGAATCTCGAACACCGTGTCGGCGAGATCAGCCAGGGAGATAGCGTTGGTCGCGTTGTCGAGAAGCCGAGTCAGGAGCGGATGACCCTTGAGCAGACTCAACTGCTCCGTGGAGTCCAGGTGGCGTACGTCGTCGAGACCGAGGCGGCGATCTGAATCGAGATCGAATGCTGTGGTGAATAGTTCGTCGTGTTCGAATACCTCCGCCCGTTGAAATAGCTCCGCAAGCACGGCGGCGGTTAAGGCCGCGTTGCTCGGCGACCCGGAAGCGAACTCGTCGAGACGGGCCGAGGACTCGGCGACGGTCGGGGGGATGGGCTCGTAGAGGCGATCGAGTGACACATCGCGGTCGCTAAGCCACTCAGTGGCGGTGAGGCGAGTTTCACCGATAACTGCGTCGGCGTCGAACTTTTCGCCGAAGACTGTGCGCGCGAAGCTCAGCATCGCTGTGGGCTCAGCCTTGGAACCTAGAGTGGCGGACGTTGCGACGGGGGTGATTCGCCCGAGCGGACGGGCTCTGTCTGCGTCAGTGACGCGGGAGGAATCTGTCCAGTGCGCCTTCAGGGTGAGACCGAGGCGGCGCAACAGCATTGCGACGTCGGTTCCCTGTGCGCCGTCGTAGGTGTGGAATTCGTCGAGGACGACGTACTGCAGCGACTCGGCTGAGAGTCGCCAGATGTCGGCCCGGTCAGGGTGTAGAAGCAGGTGGTCGAGCATCTTGTAGTTCGTCAGCAGAATGTCCGGTGGAGCCGAGTGCATCAGCGAGCGATCGGTGATGAGGCCTTCGTTGCTGACTTTGGTTCGTCCACCGGTTGACTGCTCGCCGGTGTAGAGGCCAGCTGTAATGCCTGATAGCTCTGGGCTCGCGGCGATGACGCCCGCTAGGCGTTCGGCTTGGTCGTTGGCGAGCGCGTTCATCGGGTAAAGGATGAGGGCCTTCATCCCGGTGACGCCGGCGGCCTTGGCACGCAGAACGTGGTCGAGAATTGGGTAGACGAACGCCTCTGTTTTGCCGGAACCAGTGCCGGTTGTGACTAGCGTTGGTTGGGGGCGCGGCCTGAACTTGGTGGACAGGCGCTCGAATGCACCTGCCTGGTGCCCGTACGGGGTGAATCCTCCAGGCCACCAATCGAGTTGCACGCCCCAGTTGCCTCTGGCCGGGGCGTAGGGCAAGCGCAGGCGGACGTAGGGGCCTTTAAACATGCCAGTGTCTGGTTGTCCGACGAAGTCCGATAGCGCGCCCTGTGCGTCGGAGTCGGTGAGAGCGAACGTCGTGGCGAGGTAGTCAGTGAGACCCTCGCGCAGATTGTTGGCCTGAAGTGTCGGTAGGAGCGTTCCCATGCTTGGCTCTCCTTGCATATCGAGTGCGCGTCATGTCTTCCTGCGCCGGAAGACCACGGCCGCAAACTGCTGTTACTCTAACGTGAATTCTCCGAAATATTCTATGAATGCAAGGCTTAAAGTGTTGTAGGGTTTCTGGGGCGAAACTAGGCCCATGATCGATTCGTGCATTATTGAGCGAACTTGATCGTCTTCCGTGTTTGCCCAAGCGATAAGCAATACGTGAATTGACTTGAGCAATCCCTCGCGTTCCTCAAGAAGTTTGGTGCGATTTAGCTGGAGTTTTCTAATTGTTGTGTCGCCCCGTAAGCTCGACGGTTTGGACCAGGCGAAAGCTCCAAGAAAGGTAATGTGATCCGATGGGTCATCCACATACGGATTTAGAAGCGCAGCTTTCAGTGAATAGTAGTCACCCTTGTTCGAATTGCATACCGGGCAGCACAGTGTGAGATTGCTCCATTTCATTACGAGGTCAGGGAACAAAGACTTCGGTTGAATATGTTCGACATGTGCAGGTGCAACATCTTCGATGCTGCTCTCGCAGTACGCGCATTTACCGGCTGTTTCGTTCCGCAACGCATCTTTGAGTTCGTCGTTGCGCCACGGAGCACTTTTCGGGTTGGCTTTATAAGTTTCGGTAAGTTCGAAACCTCGGTGCGTCAAGATCGATGGGATGGGTCCTTTTTGGAGCTTTTTCACAGTTCTCCCTGCCGAGTTAAGGCATCAATGGTTGCTGGGAATTCACCCGACAACCCTGATTCTTCGAGACGCTCGATGAGATTTTGTAGCGCAATTCCCTTGTTTTGGCTATTGGAAAATTCGTTAATTATGGAGTTTAGTTGCTCCTCGACCCATGCCGGCAGCATTGTGGGAACGCCCAGGACGCGTCGAAGTGTCTCATCGGCTCCGCGAGATTTGTTCTCAAGGTCAAGGAGGCGACTTTCCACTTTGCCGTCGTCGAAATCCAATGCGTAGACGTTCGAGCTAGGAACGCTCGAAACGACAAATGGGCTATGGGTCGACACTATAAAGTTAATATTCGGAAAAACCTCTAAAAGGTCGGGGAGTAAAGTTCGTTGCAAGTTTGGATGGAGGTGGTTCTCCGGTTCGTCGAAGCAAACTGTGTATGTTGTTCTTTGAAAGGAACCAATTAAGATCATCCATACATATTCGATCAATGCGCTGATGCCGCCAGAAACTCCGTCGGCAGGAAATCGGCCAGAGCGAGTTTCGATGTACAGCTCAGGGGCCTCAACCTCAAGTCTGACGAACTCCAAGTCAGGGGGAAGTAGCTTCGCGAGAGCCGACTGGAATCCATTCCAGAGAAACCGAGCGGATTCGCTGGCGCGCACAGCGGATGTATCTTGGCTAAAGACGGCCGCTGCGATCAGCGATTCTTTGAGCTTAAGCGATGGGGCATTTTTTCCGAACTGCGTAGAATTCGCACTGGGGTATGCCCTTTTTAGCTGTTCGCTGATGTAATCGCTGAGCATAGCGTCAATATCCATGAACGAAGTGGGTATCGTCAATACGGGTGTGGGCGATGGAGGTGTGCGATGTGATGTCACGAATAGACCATCGACATTTTGCTGGTTCTGCCAAGTCGTGACGAATGACGAAGTGGATGCGTCAGGCACGATAAGGCGGCCCTCGGTACCGTCTGCGTAAGTGAGTCTGCTGCTACGATTTATTGCCCGTTTGGATACCTCGAAATCGATCCGATCGTTCCATTCTTGACGGCGATCCAGGGAATCGCCTGAGAACTGAGGTTTCCATGAAAAGTGTGAACTCAGGAGGTTTAGGATCGTGGACTTTCCTGAACCATTTGCACCAGTAATCACCGTGAGTCGATCGTGAAACTGGATGTCAATAGACCTGAACTGTCTCCAGTTCGAAATCTCAATTCGAGAGAATTTGTTCATCGTATCCCCAAGGATTTAGATCGTGTTTGCGGTAATAGATTTGAATCCGGCGCAGAGCCACGTTCGGTGAGGCTGGTGAAATGACGAAAAGCCAGGGTCATGTCGCGCTCGCGATCTACACCAGTGAAGGGTGCCTTGTATGTGATGCCGGGAACGGTTAGTTCGGGAGGCTTGAGTGTGCCCTTTTCGCGGTACTTGGATACAAGCTTCGAGGGTAGCTGGCGGCCTGTCGCGTCGAAAAGAGCGTCGCGCTCGTACTTCTGGAGGACAGGGAACTGGGTGCGATAGATCGTTATTAGTTGTTCCGCCGTTATGTCAAGCATCACTGCAACGATTGCGTCGATTTCGATCAACGCTTGGCGGCGGTCAGCGGCGCGGCGTAACGGTGTGGTCCATTCCCACTTTGGCCCGATCTTTCCGAGCGAGTTGCGGCCGTTATAGTCAACACCCACTCCCGGGACCCATTGATCCTCCCGCCATACGGGTGCGTACAGCTCCTCCCATAGGGGCGCATACGGGCGAACGAGAGAATTCAGGCGGAGGGTGCGTAGTACAAGTGCGATCTCTAACGGGTGGTGGCGTATGAGCGGAAGTCGACGGATTATGCCTTGGTTAAGTTCGGTGACGCCCGCAGCTTTGATGAAGAAGTCGAGGGGGATTGAGGACCAAAGTGCCGCAGTTACGACAAGGTTTTGGTGTGTCTTGACGTTACTCGTCAATACCCCGTGGATATGGGACGGACCAGGCGGAAGTATCGCTGAGTGAAGTGAGCGAACGGTTGCCGAGTCGGCCATCCGCCGCCAAGCAAGGCGGAAGGAGTTTGAGCTGGGTTCGCCGTGCCACTTGGGATAGCCGGCCACGTACTCGGCATTCGGCTTTGCGACCTGGTAGTTGGTGCGGGGTATGAAGTCCTCCGGAATCGTGTCAAGGTCTATTAGGGAGTAGTCCTTATTGCTGCGCATTGCTGTATTCGGCTGTTGATTTAATGGTGTCGCGACTGTGATGTGCGGGCCCTGCAGGATCACGTCCTCCCACCTGCTCGGAACGTACGATCGAGACTCGAAAAAGCCAAGTTTCCGGTCCGTGGTCTCGTTCCAACCAGATGTCCATTCGAAGTCCATGTCGCCTAGGCGTGGCGCGGCGGCGATCTTGTCCAACACCTCGACGCTGGACCTGTTGACGGGGTACAACATGCGCGCCTCGACCGCCGGAGTGCCCGGTTCATCGATCAGAGCGGCCCACGTCGCCAACTTCTGCTCGGTCACTGTGACGATGCGTTGTGCGTGCGGACGAAGATCCCAGTTTCCATACTCGTCCTTTACCCCGGGTGCCGAACCCTCGCCGTCGTGGTTCACGGAACGGACAATAGTGTCGGGATGGTACAGGGATGCGCCTTGGAGAAAGCGTACCCCGGAGTTTTTTCCGTAAATATGGACGCCATATTCCTTGGCATTGTGAATCTCGAACAGCCGGGCTTCATTCCGGAACTGCCAGTGACGACGTAATCGACGATATGTTTCCCGCCTGAGGCCCTTGGCCCGTAGTTCGGTGAAGTGGCTCTCCGGGTGGATGAGGCCGACGATTCCGTTCATGCTCGTTATGCGCCAGGTGCGTTCCATGAAGCATCGGTACAGGTCAGGTCGCAGCCCGGTCAGCATCGGCCGATCGACGCCTGAACTGAGATGTTCGGTCAACCCTGCCTGCTCGGTCCGCTCATCTAGAAATGCGTTCAAACTCTTGGGTTCGGAAAGGGCTTGATTCCGTTTGATACCCTTCAACGCCTCAGCGGGCTTATCGGTGAGTTGCCACCAGGGGTCGAACTCGGCCAGAACACCTGCCTCGTCCCAGTCGGGCCTCACCCACGGCGGGTTACCGACTTGCAGATCGAAACCGCCTTTTGCGAACACTGGCGCGAAGTCGAGTTCCCAGTGGAAGAAGCCCTGCACACCGGCGATTTGACTCGATGTTACTAGCCAAGGAAACTCCTCAAGCGCAGCGGCAATGGGGCGTGCCTGGGACAGGATGCGATCGTTGTCCTCGGCATCGCCGAGCTCAAACCAGGAGAGATCACCGACAAAGCTAGTCTGTCCATACTTTTCGAACTTGCCGGCCGTCGGCGGAACACCCAGGACCGCTTCTAATCCGCCAGCCCACTGATCCCAGTCTGGCGGCTCATTGTCAGTCGTCAACGGCCATGACCAGATCGCGCACCACGCGTCCATCACACTGCGCAGGCGCTGGTAAGCGCCATTCGGATCGGACAGAACCTGTTCGATCTCCTCGCGCGTCACCGCGGGGGTGTGCTCGACCAGTTCTGAACCCCACAAGTGAATGTCGCGTCGAATTTCCGACTCAGAGATGGCCAACCGCCGGAGCGTGAACCCCCACAATGTCTCCACCCGCTGCGCCAGAGCTTGAAGGCGTTTGACGATTGCCTTGTCGGGAGACTTGCGGATCTCGTTGCGCCATAGACGTAGCTCCTCGCGCCTTTCGGGCGCATACGTTTTGGCCTCTGCCGTGTCGATCACCGCACCCCAACCCGCGGACGGCAAGAGGAAGTGGTGGATGCCGGGTCCGACATGGTCGCCGAGCGGCACATCCTTAGCAGGTGTTGTTAGCCATTGCTTCTTTGTGAGCAAGCTCGGTGTATAAACCGATCGCCGAGCGCCAATGAGGGAGTTGCCCCGGCGGAGGTGCAGGCCGAACCACGGCGCTTGCAACCCGGCGACCATCGTATCGAGCCACAGCGAGATTTCCGCGAGTTCCACGGCGGTGGCGTTGAAGTCGACCCCGTACACCTGATGAAGGGCAATATACGCCTTCACCTTCTGTAGTTCAATAGGGTACTGGTCGGCGTCGATCAGCTCGCCGATATCTTCTTGCTTGCGTTTGAGATATTCGGCGGCGAGCTGGCGGACGGCCTCGATGGCGAACGCACCCGAGCCTAGGGCGGGTTCGCAGATAGTCAGGTCAAAGATTTGGTCAGGCGTCGTTCGTTCGTCGTTCTGGTCCAGTAGCTCTTCGAGGGCCTGGGAGACCACGAACTTTGTCAGCACCTCGGGTGTGTAGTACGAGGCGGACTGCTGACGCTCGCGGCCGGCGAGCCGGAACACGAAGGTGCCCTTGAAGTGCTTTACCGGCTCGTCTTCCCCGGTGGCGGGGTTGACCACGCGGACGAAGTCCTTTTCGTCGAGGTGATCGGAGCGGGTCATCGGGACCACCCACGACCCCTTCTCCGGATCACCGTTCTTCGCGACCTCGTACAAGTCCTCCTCGGCGAAGAACCCGGTATAGCTCATCAGGCCCTCGTACACCGCGCCCAACTGATTGATACCCAGCTCGGCGTAGGAGATGAAGCCGCGGTCGCCGCCCTTACGACTCTTGGACTCCTTCGACAGCAGCAGGTGCTCAAGGACCTGCTGGGTGGCCTCGTTACCCAAGCCCACCTCGTCGATCAGAGCGGTGGACGAGGGGGAGAACAGATCGGCCCGTAGTGGGTTGAACTCCAGCCCCGGGGCAGGATCGTCGCTCACGTTCTTGCGCACCGTGGGGGTGTGCCCGCGGTCCACCAGCCGGAACAGGGTGGCCAGGGATTCGTACAGGTGGGTGCCTGTGCGTGCCTGCTCGGAAATCAGTTCGGTGAGAGTGAGTTCGCGTAGCCGGTCCAGGCCGTAGCCCTCCTCGTACTCGGCGGCTCCGGTCGGCAGCACTCGCATCTCCGGGGAAGCTTCCGCATACAGCAGGAACAGGATTCGGTACAGGAAGCGAAGGGAATGTTTTGCGAGGTCTTGCCCGTCGATGCCATCGAGCGTGAGCTTTTCCTTTGCGCGGCGCCGGACCACCTCGTTGGCGATGATCTCGATGGAGAGCCGGATACCCTCGCGGAGGTCTTTCGATACGCCGACAGTGTGTTTGACCGAATCTTGCAGCACTCCGGTCCACCAGATGTTGCCGTCGGCGTCCGCCGTCAAGGCTTGGCGGCCGAATATTGCTGCAACACGATCGATCTCGCCGCCCCTGGCCTCATGCCGACGCTCTGCAACAACGAGTAAGTCCACGGCGAGGTACCGGCCTTCGGCCCATCGCTCGGCCTCGGCCAGCAACAGCCACTGCCCAGCTTGGACGACTATGAACGCCGGTGGCGCGTCCGAGCGAAATGCGGCAGACACCGCTTTGGACGCGGACTCGATGGCTTTACCGTCTTCGACGGCAGGCGAGATCAGCAGCCCTGTCTCGGGGTCGAGTAGATCTTCGATGGAGGCAACCGGAACTGCCTGCAGAAAGAGAACATTGGCGTCGCTGGCTAGTTTTGCACTGGGGATCTGAAGTTCTGACCCGGCGCGCTCAGCGGTGAACGTCGTTAACTCAGCCAAGTAGCCGAAGGTGGTCCGAGTCAATGCGTGAGCCTCGGCGGCTCCGTCCGGGTTTTCCGCTAGGCCGGCCAGCGTTGTCTGAAGAGTCCCGGCCGCTGCAAGCAAGTCGTCGCGGACCGTCGTCCGCCCCTCCTTTTTCTCCGCGTCCCACAGCTTGCGGAGCTCTATCACTTTGCCGTGGAACGACTCTTTCACAGAGTCCGTGGTGAAGTAGTGCTCGCTGATCCAGTCCTCGCCAATGACGATGGAATCAAAAGATGCCACGACCTAGTGCTCCTCTCCGGAGTTCTGAACAGCGGGGACGATGAGCAACAGCGGACGGACGAGTTGCTGGGTAGGGGCAAGAGTTTCGGCAAGACGCTGCTCTTCGGCGATCCGACGCGCGAGCGTATCCACCGTTTTCCGTTGCCCGCCGAACAATTCGAGCTGTTCGGCTCCTCTATGCCATCGATTAGCGCGCTTGCTCCACTGAGCCAAGCGTTCGGATGCCGAAGTCTCATGCGCGTTCAGAACCATCTGCATGGCTGCGCTCGCCTCGTCCACGGCGATGGGAACAAGCTCGCGGTACCGCGCGGCATCGCATACCGGCCCGGGATTCGCCGATCCTGGCTTCAGGCCTGTCTCGGACGTGAGGAAGTCCAGGTTGGCTCGAGTCTTAACCGCGCAGAACGACGGGTTGTTCGGGTTCGGGAACTCTGCTGTCGAGAACACGCGCGAAATCAGTTGGCCACGCCGGTTCATCAAGGTGCCCATCAGCAACACGGTGGGGGAATCGACGTCGCCGCGGACCACGAAGATCTGGTTGCGGCCCAAAGCACTCAACGCGCGGTCGCTCGCCCAGTCCAGAACCGGATGCAGTGGACCTAGATAGTGCGCCTCGGGCCACGTCGTCCCGGCCACGCCCTTGCCTTCCCTCGCGGCCACAAGCTGAGCGTTGCCCACTTCGAGCGATGTCGCAAGAGTCAGGCGTTCCAGGACTTTGCCGTACTGAAGGTAGTTTTGCGGCAATTGACCAAGGCGCTGGCGCAGGTCACGGGGCGGCGTCAATTCCGCGACTGCGTGATTCGTGTGCACTTTCCAGCCGACTCCACCGGCGTCGAGGCCGGCATGTGGAACGTCGTGGAAGGCAGCCTTGAGGGCTTCGTCGAGAAAGGTGAGGTCGTCGGCGTAGAGGATTTGCCGAGGGGCCTGGGGCAGTGCGGCTTCCGGCGCGCTCTTCGTGGTCTCGTCCAAGTCGAACTGTGCGAAGAATGCGTCGAGGTCGTCACCGGCGGCCAGGTCATCGACGTCGCGAATCTGATCGTCGAGGGTTGACTTTCCGATCAGGACGTCGCGAATGGCATTCTCCTCTTCGGTCACTGAATGCTTGCCCATTAGTGACGCGACGTCACCGAGGGTGCCGTGCGCCAGGTTTTCTCGCTCGAGAAGACGCGACAGCACCCTGAGGTCGCCGGAGAAATCGGGGTCCGACGGTTCGAGGATGAGCGACGAGATCACCGGAGGGTGCTTTTGTCCGTAGCGGTCGATTCGGCCGTTGCGTTGCTCGATTCGAATCAGCGACCACGGTATGTCGAAGTGAATCAGGTGATGGCACTGCGCGTGAAGGTTCACGCCCTCGGACGCAACGTCACCGGTCACCAGGACCCGGATCGGGGAGGTCTGCAGCTTGAAGCTGTTCACAATCTCTTGTTGTTCCACGTCGGACAACCCGCCATGCAGCATTGCGACGTTCTCGGATTTGAGGCCCAGCGCTTTTGGCAAGTGCTCTTTCAGCCAGCGCAAAGTTGCAACACGTTCGGCGAACACCACAGCGCGCGTCGATGACTTCGCCGCTACACCAATCTCTTTCAAGCGTTCCACCAGCGCGGCCTGCTTGCCGGCCGATTCGTTCAGCGCCTGCACGTTCAGCTCATACAAAGTATTCAGCGCAGCCAATTCGCGAGCTTGCGCCGGAACGCCGCCATCGAGCTTGGCGCGTCGCTGTTTGATGGACTCCCCGAGCGCCGCGGGGGAGGAGAGGAACGCTTTCGCCAGCGTCCACGGGAACAGCGCTTTTGTTTGACCCGAGTACGGAGAGCCGCCGTCGGCGGGATGCAACCACACCTGCGAGAGCTCTTGAGCAACAGCATCTTCCGCTGCGGATGGTGTGACGAGCCTGTGGATCGGTTCTGCACGCTCAGCCCAGTCGCTGCCGACCTCGGCCGCTACCTCGGGATGGTGTCGATGACGGCGTATCAGTAGTGACGCGACATCGTCCTTGGTGAAGCTGCCGTTCGGGGCGACCGCTGTGGGATCGAGCAAGCGGAGCAGCTCCGCGAATGATTCTTCTTTGCCGTTGTGCGGCGTCGCGGAGGCAAGGATCAGCGCCTCGGTATTCGGGGCCAGAACGCGGGCCAGCTCGTTGTTCTGTGTACCGACGTTCGTCAGGTTGTGGGACTCGTCAATCACCACAGCGTCCCAATGCTGCCGCTGCAGGTGGGCTTTGTAACGGGGGCTCTTCAAGGTGTCGATCGAGATAATCGATCGCTTGAAGTAGGTGAACGGGTTACGAGTAGCGGGCAGTTTCTGTCGAACCTTCTGAATACCGGCCGAATCCAGACGAACGAAGGGCAACGCAAATCGGCACCATAGTTCATGTTGCATCTGTTCGAGAACGTGTTTCGGTGTGACGATCAGGATGCGCTCGCCGCGGCCTCGTCGAACGAGCTCGGACAGAATCATGCCGATCTCGAGAGTCTTGCCGAGGCCCACGGCGTCTGCAATCAGAATGCGAGGCCGAATGTGCTTCGGATCGAGGGCCTTCGCCACCGCAGCGCGCTGATACCCGAGCGAGTCGGCCAGCATCTGCGTCGACACTGTCAACGTCTGGTCGCCGTACGGGAAGGGCGTCTTCCGTAACAGCGACTCCAGCCACAGCCTCGAATCGCGGTAGCCCGGCGACCCGTCAGCGACCACCTCGGCGTCCCGTGGATCCTGCACTTCGATTCGGTCGAGAGTCGAATAGAACGACGCGGTGGTGTCCTTCACCAGCTCGGTCAGGCCGCGGGCTTTGACCAACCAGCCGTCCGAACCCTGCTCTGCTGAGGTGACCAGCCACTCCTCGTCGCGTACCACCACGATCGATCCAGGGGCGACGTTCAGTTCGGCGATCGGTGCAGAAATCGTGCGGCCCTCCGAGTAATTGCGTGTGCTTTGAAACGTTATCGTTCGTTCAGAGCGATATGTGACATAGGTCCTGTCTTTGCACCTGTGTTCATTCAAGTGGATGACTGCGGGAAGCAACCCTCACCATAGTGTCCGAGGCCTGTGGCACAGTCAGGATTCGGACACAGAGAGGACTGACGTGGGATCGTTCCTGAAGGAACAGGCGGATGACGAGGAGTCCCGAATCCGCCGAGGCCTCGACAAGGTAGATCTGTTCTTCGAGTTCGATCTCGACGAGGACGAGCTGCGAAGATGCCAAGAGTTGTTCGGCCGCATTGCCGTTCACGACGTTCGGCTAAATGACTCCTCCAGGCTCATCAAGCGATACCCGGGTCTCACGCTCGCCACGCTCGTTGGACATGCGGGTCTGGCGTACGACCAGGGTCGCTACTGGGAGAGCTTCTGGGACGAACTTGGCCTTGAACGTGACCAAGATTTTGAGAACGCACTCCGGAAGGCGCTCGCTTCCCTTTTGGAAAAATTTGGACTTCGCGACTTCCCAGAATTTCGAGGCCGCAACTACGTCATGACGATGGCGATGCACGCCGGAATCCCGGTGCACTGCCTCGGAGATCTCGTCGAGACCATCGAGGGACACATTCGGCAGGGCCGTGATGCAACCGGCGCGGCGCTGCTCGAGTGGATGACCGCACCGGGCATGGCTTATCGCCTGAACCGCCTCGATGTACCGGTCCGCAATTTCCTCACCTATGGCGGTGAAATCGCGGTCGACGTACTTGACCGGATCATGGAGTTTCTTGTTTACACCCTCGAGCACCCTGACTCCTGGAATGACCTCGAGCTCGATACCTCGACGACCGGGTTGCCGAGCCTCCTCCTCAGCGGACTGATCGAGCACTTGCGCGAACGTCCGTTTCTTACGGACGAGGACGGGTCTACCGTGCCTAGCGAGATTCGTCATCGGCGTGTCCCGCTCGTCAGCTACTCGGTGCAGGATGACGAGGTCCTCGTCGGCGTCCCGTACCCCGACAAAGACGCGGACACGCCGTGGAAACTCACCATTGGCGGTAGTACCCGCGACGTGTACGCGGAGAGCGGATGGGGCGTCGAAGACGGGGAGCACCCTCCGACCCCCGCGGCCATCGTTGCTCCTGCCCGTGAGGTACTGCTGGTCCACGCGGCCTCCGGCACCAACCACAATGTTCCCGTCTTCGACGCGGCTGACCCGCTGCTGCTCTTCACCGTTGACGGCAGATTGCTACGGCGTTCTGCGACCCTGCCCCGCGGCCTGGTTCTCGCGATGTACCCGAAAGACGCGCACATTGTCGATGCTGTTTCGGATGCGCCAGTTCGCACGGCAGACGACCGTCGGGTGCCATCCGGATGGTCGGGCTGGCTTGTCGAAACTGTCGATCTGACGGGGCATGACGCGATTCTGTTGCGCCGCAGCGGCCGTCCGGACGGTCCAGTGCGAGGCGTTCGTTCGCTGGGTTCGCCGAGTATTGTTTATCCCAATCCGCTGCCCGGGTTGTTCACCCCGAACGGGCTTCGTGTGTACGCCGATCGACCCTCCGTGGACCTTCCGCCGTATGTCGGCTCCGAGCCAGTGGTGTGGCAGGTCCGCGCTCGGCGATCTGGGGACAGACAGTGGCTTGTCGACGTTGATTGGGAATCCGGTACCGAGGAAACGACACTCGACCCTTTCGACGATATCGAACCGGGACTGCTCGGCCTGTACGAAATCGAAGTAGGCAACGGTCACGGATCGAACCAGCAGTTTACGGTGCTGTTGGCTGAAGGCATCGGTGTCGATCACGGTGGCCCGTTCCGACTTCCAGTTACTGGTGGTCTCGCCGGCAGCGTGAGCGAGGTGACGTCGGAGCATGGGCTCTCCGTCGATACCAGCACGCTGGCCTTCGCTATCTCCGATCGGGAGCGCGAAATTCGTGTGCGCTCGGGTGAACGTGCCCAGAAGCTAGTCGTGCGGCCTCCCTATGCCGAAACACGTATTGACACCGTGGGAACACCCACACAATGGCGTACATCGCCGCGTGCAATAAATTCACGAGACCTCGAGGAACACGCGACTGTCGCAGTCCGAGTTCCCGGCGCAGTGCGCGCCACCATTGCGCTGCTCGACCATCGCAAGCAACCAGTGCAGCAAGAAGCACCGGATAGCCCCTCGAGCAACGTTTTTCAGGTCTCCACGAGACGATTCGTAGACACGGCTCGTCGAGTGGGAGTTTGCAGCCTGGTTGCGTTGGTAGACGATGAAACCGGGACTCGCCACGAAATCACCATCGCCGATGTGCGCCCCACCCGCCTGTGTGAGGGGGTACGGCTCGACGGCTCAGCGTTGATCTTCGACGAGCTCGTAGACATCGAGGACCCTGGCGTGTGGGTGTGGGCAGGTACGGCGCCGTGGCGGCCGGTTACGAGGCTCACCATCAACGGCGACAGGGCCGTCCTTCCAGAAGAACTTCAAAACTCTGGGGACCTCCTTGTGACCGTCTTCGCCGATGACCCGTTCGCTGTCGTGACTCGACCGACCCGGCCAGACCGTGACGCACTCCGAGTGACGCAGTCAGGCTGGGTACAGGATGCCGATCCCGGTCTCGACGGGTTGGCCCAGTTTCTGTCGGGGTCGGGCGAACCGCCGTTGATGCGGAGGGCAACGTACGGCGCGTGGGCAGCGCTTGCAATTCTGCCCTGGGACGCTTCCGACCCCAGATCGGAACGAATGCGAAGCGGCTTGCTTCGCATCCTCGGTCGTCATCCTCGGGAGGCGTTGGAGGCCCTGGGCAGCAACACCATTCCCCAGAACGAGATGATGGCGCTGCTCATTCGCACGCAACTCGTCGATCGGCCGTTCTCGTCGAGCAACACCCTCAACGAACTACACCCGCACGCGTGGGTGGGATGCATGATCGAAATTTCAGATCTGCCATCATTGCGCGATCGTGGACGTGCGGTGGCGGGGGAGAAGGCAGAGACTTTGGCGTACCTCGAAACGCAGGGTGGCCAAGAGCTGTTGGAATTGCTTCGCACCGGGAAGATGAGCGACCCGAGATCAGGGGTCTTCGACCCAAATGTCCTCACCGTGCATGGAATGACGCAGGAACAGGTCGAGGAGCTATTCGAGTACTTCCGGTTGGTGCCCGGTGCTCTGCTCGACATCGACACCCGCACCAGCGCCACGGTCGACGCGTTTCATCGACGTGCTGATTGGACTCTCGAAGTCGCATGCCGCGAGCTGCCTGGTCACGTAAGCCGCTTGCTACGAATCCTCAAGAACGCATCGCCGGCTCTGTACGACCTTGTCGCCGCGCGCAACGAGGTTCTGCACGGCGTTGACACTTCTGCTCACCCGTGGATGCTGCTATCGGTGCAATCACTAGCCCTGGCTGCCGTCGCGCGCTTGGAAGCGCTGGGCGAGTTCGAGTATTCGCCGATGAACGCCGAGATGCGGAATGCGTGGGCTGTGATGGCCGAATACTTCCCGGCGATGGTCGCCGGTGACCTGCTGGTCGCGGAGGCGCTCGCTGCGCATCTTGCGTATGGAGACCTGATCGGAGAGGCCGCATGACAGATCGACTCGACCCACTCGCCGCCGGTGCCGGAATCGAAGCGGGGTACAAGAGGTATCTCAAAACGCTTCTTGCACCGCGAGATCCGGCACTCGCAGCCGCGTTCGACACAGCAATCGATGAGTCGACGCTGCTGACGAAAGGTCCTCTCCTGGAGTTGACGCCTCCGTACGCCCCCGGTGCGTCCCTAGCTGATCTCGTCGCAGATGGCACCCTCCATCGAGACTTCCCGCAGCTGGCGAGTGATGCCCTCCCCATGGACCGTCCGCTCTATCAGCATCAGGAGACTGCGATCCGCAAAGTGGTCGCCGGTCGGAACCTCGTTGTCAGCACCGGCACTGGATCGGGCAAGACCGAGAGTTTCCTGCTGCCAATACTGAACTCGCTACTGCAAGAACGAGCTAACGGCACCCTCGGTCCGGGTGTTCGCGCCCTGCTGTTGTACCCGATGAACGCGCTCGCCAACGACCAGCTCAAACGCCTTCGGGGACTGCTCGCCAACATGTCCGACATCACGTTCGGGCGTTATACCGGTGAGACACTGCAAAGCACTCGCGATGCGGAGTCCGGCTTCAGGTCATCGAATCCCGGGCAATCGCCACTACCCAATGAAATGCTCAGCCGTGATCAGATGCGCGTTGCGCCCCCGCACATCCTGCTCACCAACTACGCCATGCTCGAGTACCTCCTGCTAAGACCGGCAGACCTCGAATTGTTCGACGGCGAGCACTCGGGTACCTGGAAGTTCATTGCTCTCGACGAGGCTCACGTGTATGACGGTGCACAGGGTGCCGAGGTTGCGCTGCTGCTACGACGATTGCGTGAGCGAGTCGGGCGAGCACGGCCTCTGCAGTGCATTGCAACCTCGGCTTCTCTTACAGGTCGTACCCCCGAAACCCAGGGGATAGAAGCAACAGCGTTTGCGCATAATCTTTTTGACGTCCCATTCGATTTTGTCGACGACGAGCCTGCCCTCCAGGATCTTGTAACTCCGACCCGCCTCAAGGGTCGGCAGGTCCCCGACTGGACCATTGAAGACCACGTACTTCTGAAGCTCGCGGATCCCGATGCTCCGCTGGAAGCCGTCTCCGCACACGATGCGACAGGTGACCCCGCCGCCGCACTGCACACGGAACAGCACACTGCCGACCTTCAGTCGGCGCTTGCCCGCGGACCGGTCGCCGTGGTCGATCTTCAAAAAGAGCTATGGCCAAATGATCCCGCGGCTGGCCCGAAAGTGGAGGCGCTAGTCGCGCTGGGGTCGCGCGTACGGGACCGTGCTGGCAATCCGGTGCTGTCTGCTCGGTACCACATGTTTGTACGGGCGACCGAGGGTGCGTACGTGGTATTCACCGACGGAGGGCCAACCGTGATCCTGGGCCGTCACGAGGTCGATCCGATCTCAGGGCGAGCGGTTTTCGAGTTCGGAACCTGCCAGCGTTGTGGTGCCGTTCATTTGGCGGGAGACCGTGAAACCGTCAAAGGGCGCGAGTACTTCCGGCCGGTCAAACGCGAAGACCGCGTCCGATGGCTTGTACTGACGGATACGACAGGCGACGGACTGATCGACGAAGACGAAGCTACTCTTTCTGAGCAGGGCTCCGAAGTCACGGAGACGAGCGTGCGCCGTCTGTGCGCTGGGTGCGGCGTACTCGGTGCAGGTGCGTGCACCGATCCGAAATGCCCGGGCGGACCTTCCCTCGGTGTGCGCGAGCACACGAAAACCTCGGCAGTGATGAGCAAATGCACTGAGTGCGGTGCTCGATCCCGCCAGGTGATCCGACGGCTGCGCACAGACACGAATGCGGCCCCCGCTGTGATCACTACCGCGCTGTACCAGCACATCCCCGCGGCGACCGACAAGACAGTCGAGGAGGTCGGAGAAGGCCGAAAGCTGTTGATGTTCTCCGATTCTCGGCAGGCGGCCGCGTTCGCGGCACCATATTTGGGCAAGACGTATGGTCGAATGCTCGAGCGCCGCTACTTGACTATGGTGCTCACTGATCCCAAGTACCGAGACGACGAGCTATCGGCCGATGACCTTGCTGACTACGCGTCCAAGAAGGCGCGCGAGGCCTACCACTTCGACGAAACTGCCACCCGTCGCACTGTCAAACGCACCGTCAATCCATGGGTGATGGCTGAGTTGATGGCTCTGGACACACGTCAATCGCTCGAGGGCCTCGGGCTGATGGGTGTGCGGATGTTCCGCTCTCGCCGCACGGAGTTGCCTCCCGCATTCGAGAAGCTCGGAATGAGCCCTGAAGAGGCGTGGGGATTCCTCAACGAACTTCTCAGAGCAGTTCGCTTGCAGGGCGCGATGAGCCTCTTAGACGACGTTGACATCAAGCAGGAGATCTTCGAGCCTCGCAACACTCAGATCTACATTCGGTCTATGAACTCGGATGCAACCAAACGCATCATCAGTTGGTTGCCCGCCGGGCGGCCCGGTACTACAAACAACCGAATACTGCTCGCGCGTAAAGTTCTCTCCGCAATCGACTCGTCAATGTCCGCCGAGAAGTTACTCGAAGGCTGCTGGAGATTCTTGTCCGACCATGGCTACATCCGCCTCGTGCCGCACAAGACTGCTGGAGATGTCTACCAGGTAGATCACGAGAAGCTCCGTATCGTATCTGGAGCCGAATGCGAGTGGTACCAGTGCTCGGCGTGCCGACGTCTTACCATCAACGACATTCGTGGCGTCTGCCCCTTCGGCGGATGCGATGGCACTGTGCGGCCATTTGCTGTGCCGACAGCGGACAGTGACACGAACCATTATCGGAACATCTACCGGTCACTGCGGCCGGCACCGCTGTCCGCGATGGAGCACACAGCCCAGTGGGAGTCCAAGAAGGCCGCATCTATCCAGAAGGACTTCATCGACGGCAAGGTCAACGTCTTGTCGTGCTCGACGACATTCGAACTCGGCGTCGACGTCGGCGACCTTCAAGCTGTGGTTTTGCGAAACATGCCACCGAAAACCGCGAACTACGTGCAACGTGCAGGTCGTGCCGGTCGTCGTGCCGACTCCGCAGCCTTGGTTCTGACATACGCCAAGCGCAGCTCACATGACCTGTCGAAATATCAGAATCCGGAGTCCATGATTGCCGGCGAGATGCGCATCCCGTGGATTCCGATCGAGAACGAACGAATTGCGAGACGGCACGCACATTCGATCGCCCTCGCAGCGTACTTCCGTCACCGGTATGAGAACGAAGATCTGACTTGGAAATATGCGGGTGAGTTCTTCTCTCCGAGTAGCGACGGTCAGGATTCCCCCGGAGCGCAGGTGCGGACATTTTTGACTCCAGTCCCGCACCGTGTAGAGGCCGCGATAGCGGAGGTTATGCCACCTTCGATCGCGACAGCTGTCGGGATCGACGACGGCACCTGGGTCGAGCGTTTGTGTGAACTTCTCGCTATTGCCGAGCTGGAGATGCGTAATGACGTCGACACGTACGAGGAACTGATCGAGCAAGCGAAGGCATCAAACAACCTCGGACTTGGCGCTCGCCTTCAACGCACGCTCAAGACGATCGAGAGTCGCCAGCTCCTCGGTTATCTCGCAAACAAGAACGTCCTCCCGAAGTACGGATTTCCAGTCGATACGGTCGAATTGCGCACTACCCACTGTGAGGGTGACGTAGGTGCATCGCTCGAGCTCTCACGAGATCTCAGCCAGGCGATCTATGACTATGCACCGGGCAACCAAGTAGTTGCGGGCGGCAAATTGTGGACTTCGCGTGGTCTGCGGAAGCTTCCCAAGCGTGAACTCGTCGAGCTCAAGTACCGCACCTGTGTTGCATGCCAACAATTTCAATGCGGTACGGAACTCGACGTCGACGAAGTATGCCCGAGCTGCCAGCAGCAATTCGGAAAAATTCGTCGGTTCGTAGTTCCCGAGTTCGGATTTGTTGCCGATCGCAGAGTTGAGGATGTGAAATCGGAACCACCGCAACGTCGCTGGGGAGGTAGCAGCTACGTCGAGAACCTCGGCGACATCAGTGATCCGTTCCCGTGGCATTCCACCGGGGGTGTCGAGGTGCTGGCTCGGGCAGGCACACGTGCTCGGATGGTTGTGATTTCTGATGGTGGCGGTGTCGGGTTCCAACTCTGCGGCTGGTGCGGCTGGGCAGCTCCGGTCGACAGGCAGACCAGCAGGACTGCCCACAAGCACCCAGTCACGGACAGGCCCTGCGAGGGTTCAACCCGAATCGTCTCTTTGGCCCACCGTTACGAGACCGATATTGCGGAGTTTTCGTTCGGTTCGATCGCGTACGATAAAAACTCAGTTGGGCGTTGGTTGTCCGTGCTCTACGCGCTCCTAGAGGGTGCGTCCGAAGCGCTCGAGATCAGCCGCGACGACATAGACGGCACTCTGTCGTGGACTCCGGACGGTCGCAGGAGCTTCGTTTTGTTCGACACGGTTCCAGCAGGTGCCGGCGCGACGAAGAAGATTGCAGAGAATCTGGAGAAGGTCATTCAGTTCGCGGTCGATCGTGTCACCCGATGCGACTGCGGTGAGGAGACCTCGTGCTACGGATGCTTGAGGTCGTTCCGTAACGAGCGGTACCACGAGCAGTTGTCGCGAAAGGGTGCGCTCTCGATCTTCGCCGAACTCGAGGTGGAGGCAACGCCGGCGGTGGTCGATGGCCCCTGGGGAGAGACGCTCGCATATACCTCGCAGTCGGTGATCGAGCTGCTGCTGGAGCTGTCGATGCGTGGGGTCCAGAGACCGGATCTGGGTGTCGATCTGGGACAGCACTATTGGCCAGTCGAGGCGTTGTGGAAACAGTCGAAGATTGTTCTGGTCGAAGGCGGTGACGACGATCGCGACAGCGGCTTGACGGCCGAAGGTTATACCGTCATCGGCGTCGAGAACACCAGCGCCGACGAGTTGGTTCCGCTGCTGAGTACAGTCTGACTCGGGGTCCCGTATCTGGTTGTCGCGGAACGGACGATTGGCCTTTCGGGTTCGCTACGTTCTTGTTTCAGGAAAAACTTGGTTGATGACGTCGATTAGTTTCTTCGCCATCTCGAGGTCTAGTTGGATCGACTGACTGCTCTTCGGAGCGGACTTTCTATTGTCGGATCCGAATGTTGTCAGATGGAGAAGCCTGGCACCGTCACTCTCATCGACGACAGCGAAGTGGCAGTCAACCTCCGTCGTGTGAGGTTGAATCCGCTGTTTTCCGGGCTCAAGAGATCTGATACGGGCCACGGGCTGCCTCTCCATTGTCGTGTCGTTTTGGTGTCGGGTTCCGGTCTCTTGCCCATTTTACGACCCGCGACAGCCGACTGCGTCTAGCGTTGGTCGATGCTGCGCGGTAGGTAAGTGGGGGGCAGACGAGTCCAAGAAAGAGACGCTTCACGGAGGACCCGCGACGGGTGTTCCTGAGAGGGTGACATTGCGATGAACTTGGTGGATATTGGTACGTTCTTTGGCGTCGTAGCTGCAGTTGCAGCGCTTTTCATACAGGTCAGGCAGCGTAAATTCGCTCTTGCTCAACAGTACATCGAGCGATTCTGGGAAATCGACGATTCGATTTCGAGAGCAGAGTTACATGACGATAAAGCCGAGCTCGACATGCACCGCCGAAGATATGCGAAACTTTGTGAAGACGAGATGGAGATCGTCAGCCTCGGCTGGATTGACAGGAAGACTTGGACCGTTTGGCATCAAGGAATGGTGTCCGCGCCATCTGTTTCAAGGACGGTGAGTGCTGATCGGGAGTTGTCATTTCTTACCAAATGTCGTCTTTCGCAACCGCATACGGGCTCTGCCTGTCCCGCTTGGAAATCTCAGCCTCTATTGCGGCGAGCTACTTCGTTCTAGCCGTCGGCAGAAGTGAAACACACTCAGTTGAGCCTGCTGCGTGAATCCGTAGACCGGTGCACGCGAAGGTTCCAGCGGGATGACCTGGGATTTGCGATTTGCTGAGGGTTCCGCTGTCTCGTCATCGAACGACTTGGTTCACGGCTCCCGCCGCATGGGTGAGGTTACTGTTTTTCGATGTCTGTGGCGTTGTCATCGGCCGAACCCTCTTGATGAGACTTCTGTGCCCTTCGCTCCGACCACGACTCGGTACTCCGCTGGACCAACTCAGCTGCTCTGCCGACTGTTTCAACGCTTGCATCGACTGCATTTTCCCCTGCAACCTTCAACGCACGCAGAGCATCCAGTACCCCCGGGTTCTTGGGTTCGTTCCACTGGGCGACCTGGAGTGCTCGGTTTGTGACGAACGAATCGATGTCTGCGCGGAGTGGCGTGAGGTTCTTCTTGAGGCGTCGAGCGGATAGCTTCCTGTGGAATTCCGAGACTCGCAAGGTTCCGTAGGTGTCGAGTGTGCTGCGTAGATCTGCGACCAGCGCGACGTCCGCTGCAAGATGCTCTCTCAGAGTTGCCTTTGCGCTCTCCAAAACCTGTGGGAGATAGTCGGCCTCGCGAAGTTCGACTCGTTCTACCCTGATTCGCTGCCAGAGAAAGAGAGACTCCTGGGCAATCAGCAGCAGTTGAAGGGTCTCACCCAAGCGATCCTTCTGAACAGCCTTCGCCAGAAGGTCCGCGCGATCATCCGCTGCGACGTCGGCCCGCAAGTCGAGCAGCAGGCGTGTGCTGTAGTGCCGCAGACGCTCTACTCCGATCTCGAGGTCGGGTCCGAGTCCGGCAACACTGTCCCAATCGGTCTCCGTCAGCACCGCCCCGTTGTCCAACTCGCCGGTCAAGCGTCGCAGGACACGTCTGCGCCCGAACACATCGCCGGTCCGCTCAGCGTCGGCAAGCCTGAGGATGTCGGCGGTCATATCTTCGATTCGATCGAGGCTCTGCTGCAGAGGTTCGATCATGGACTCGAGCGCAGAAATCACCATGGCGGCTGCCAAAGCGCCTTGTGGACTGCCGGCAAGCAACTCGGGTGGAATCGGTGTGTTGCTGGTGAACCGCCCGGTCTCCAATGACCTCGTGACCCGTCGATAGCTCACGCTCTCGACGGGTGCACGGGATGAGGACTCACTTCGGAGTAGGAAAGACGCGGAGTCCGGTGATCTCAAGATTCCGGCGCATGCCGACCGAACTTTGTCTAGTGCCGAAGAAGACAGAGTTGTTTCGCGCTGCGTGATCGAGAAGTCGGCCTGCCATTCTGCGACGAACTCTGCGACGGCTGACTTCGACCCTGCTACGACAGTGCCGAATTCATCTTCAGACACGAACACCGTGTCATCCGGGTTTTGAGCTGCCGGAACTAAGTCACTCATACCGAGATTCTGCACGAGTAGCTAGTACCCCCTCCGGTCGCCCCATCTGGCACGAGTGACAGACCGTCGGGACTGCGTTCGAGTAATGGGATCGCAGCCCTGCGCGTGCGCCGATTTACTACGGTTACCGACCGCCATACTTCGAGGTTATGCGAGTTTCCAACCACTGCAGGGCGATGGTGGGCGGCAATGCCATCACGAGGATCAGTACAACCGTGCCCATGATGTTTTCCATCCGCACCAGGCTGACATTGCGCAGAAGTTCGTATCCGATGCCGCTGGACGACGAGAACATCTCGGCGAGAAGCAGACCCAGGAACGCCAATCCGAAGGTCATGCGCATACCCGTCGCCAGTGCCGGCGGCACCGCAGGAATGACGATCTGACGGATCAGCCTGGGCCAGCTCACCTGCAGTGATGCGGCCATCTTGAGGTGGATTCGTTGGACCGATGCCGTGGCCTCGACGGCGACGAGGAACATCGGGATGAAGGCGGCGTAGAAGGAGAAGCCGAATCGGCTCAGCGCGCCGATTCCGAGGAACGGACAGGAAGATCGGGTACAGCACGATCTTCGGAATGCTGTTGATCGAGTACACGATCGGGGCGATGGTTCGGGTCCAGAACGGACTCAGGCCCAGTGTCAGGCCCAGCAGTGAACCCACGACAGTGCTGGCCAAGAACGCAAGTACCAGGATGCGTAGGGAGTCATAGACGTTGGCTCGGAAGTCGGCGGTACCAAGGTCCGCAGCAAGCGAACGCATGGCCTCGGCGGGCGTCGGGAAAATGAGACTGTCGACCAGAACGGCCGAGAACCACCAGATCACAACGGCGACGACGGCCACAACCACCGGAGGCAGGAACCGTCGAGCGTTCGTGCGGCTCGCGGACGGGGTCACCTTTGGGGGAACGGTCGGGGCGGTGGCTACTCTGTCCAAGGTGCTGCTCATCAGCGGCGCCTCCAATCGAATCGGTTGAGCGCGAGCGAGATCAGCGAGGTCGAGAGCAGAGCGATCAGCGCCACGATGAGGATCCCGGCGTACATGTCGGCGATGTCGAACCCGTCGTAGGCAATGGAGATGAAGTGGCCCAGGCCCTGGGTCGACAGGATGAACTCACTGGCCAACACCGAGATGACGGCGTACGAGAGCCCCAGTTTGAGTCCGGTCACGATGCTCGGCAACGCATACGGCAGCAGAACCGATCGGAAGTACTGCCACCGCGTCAACAGCAGCGTGGTGCCGAGCTTGGTGACGATCGGCGACACCGCGTTGAAGCCGGTGCGTGCGTTCAACGCGACCACACCGAAGGCGAAGATGGTGGACAGGATGGCGATCGGGGCGACTCCGGCGCCGAAGAGCACCACCATGATGGGGTAGAGCGCGAACGTCGGGACGGCGTAGTAAACGTTGAGGTACGGCTGAAACGCCCTGTCCCACAGCTCGTACCGCCACAAAATGTAGGCGGCGGCAACACCGAGTACTGAGCTGAGAACGAATGCAAGGACGATGATGCCGAGCGTCCGGCCTAACTCGTCGACGAGGAACTCTGGATTGGTCAGCAGACTCAGCGACGTCGAGATCATGTCGGTTACCGGCACGATGTCCAGCGGTGATGCGAAGAACCGCGCCGAGACGTCGATGGCCACAAGAGCCGCGACGAGGATGAGCACGGTCCAGCCCCAAGCGGGGAGACCGAGTTGAGTGGAGGGGGCCGGCCGGATGTATCCCGGAACTACGGAGGCGCGGTTGTTGTCGCGTGTCGGCGCACTCATGGTTCGATGCTCATCGTCTTCTTGGCCTCGTCGCGCAGACTCGACCAAATGCGTTCGTGCAGAGCAGTAGCCGCTGGGCTTGCGAGGACGTCCTCGGAGCGCGGACGGGGCAGGTCGATGTCCATCTCGTCGATGAACCGGCCGGGCCGCGCGCTCATGACCAGTACGCGATCGGACAGCAATACCGCTTCCTGAATGCTGTGGGTGATGAACAGGACTCCGCAGGTGAGCTTTTCGACGATCTTGAGCAGCTCGTACGACATGACCAATCGCGTCTGCTCGTCGAGAGCACCGAACGGCTCATCCGCGAGTATGAGGTCAGGCTCCATGGACAGGCAGCGAGCGATCGCCACACGCTGACGCATACCGCCGGACAACTGGGTGGGGTAGTGGTCGCCGAACTTACCTAGCCCCACTGTGTTCAGCAGCTCGTCGGCGCGGGCGCGTCTCTCTTTCTTGCCGACACCCCGGACTTCGAGAGCGAACGCGACGTTGTCGCGGACGGTCCGCCAAGGCAGCGTCGCCGATTCCTGGAAGATGACCGCAGTCTTGGACCGAGGGCCGGTGAGCGGTTGCCCGTCGACCTGCACGGTGCCGCCGTCGTGATCCTGGAGTCCGGCGAAGACCTCGAGCAGAGTGGACTTGCCGCAGCCACTGGGCCCGACGACGGAGACGAATTCGCCCCTACCGATGGATAAGTCGATCTCGTGGAGGGCGGTCACATCACCGAAGTGCCGCGACACCGACGAGGCGACGGCGATGGCGGAGGTGGTGTCGGGGCGGGGTCGAGTCGCTGCGTGAGTCACGTCGCTACCTTCTGGTGGTGGGTAATTGTTGTCAGGAATCGCAGTCGCCGGGAACGTCGGTCTCGACTCCCGAGGCGAGGAATTCCGGGTCGAACAGGGTGCAGAAATTGGGTACTCGATCGCTCCCCGATGCTTCCACGCCGTCCTGGGCGGATTCGACCGACGCGGTGTCGAAGCCGCCACCCCAGGTGTCGACCGAGGACGCACGTTCGACCACTGCGGTGGCCGACTCCACATCGAAGCCGGTGTAGTCCGCGTAGATCTGCGCGGCCGCAACAGGATCGGCCTTGATGGACGCGACCGCCTCGGTGTAACCGGCGTTGATGGCCCGTACGACACCGGGATTGCTTGCGGCGTAATCCTTGGTGGTCGTGATCGTCGACTGCAGGAACCGCGACATGTAGTCGGGGCTGCTGACGATCAGCTTGAAGTCCTCTGGTCGCTGTTCGGCGACGATAGAGGGAACGAGTGCGATGTCGACGTTGCCGGCTTCGAGTAGTGCGAAGCCCTCACCGATTCCGCCGGAGGCAACCCGCTCGATCCGGCTCGGGTCGACGCCTGCAACGGAGGGAAGCAGACGCGTCAGAGCATCGGACGCCGAGTTGGGCCGGGTGTAGGCCCAACGGCGCACGTCCTCGATGGAGTTGATATTGGTGTTGGAGGCGAGCGCGTAGAAGTTCATCGGGTACGGCCCCTGCGTGCCACCGCCGACGATGCGCAATTCGGAGCCGGCCGCGTCCGCCTGCACGATCGACGGATAGCTGACCTCACCGATGGGGATGTTGCCGTCGAGCAGCGTGCGCATGGTCGCGCTGCCGCCCTTGCCCGGAACGATGTTCTCCACGATTACGCCGTGCTTCTCGAACAGTCCCTGCTTCTGCGCGACAAGCCAAGGGATGCTGTAGATTTCGGCCGCGGCCGAGACGGTGACGTCGATCGTGACCGGATTGGCGGGGTCCGCGTCGGGGCCGGGATCCGATCCGCATGCCACCAGTGCGCCGGATAGCGCCACCGCTGTCATGATCGAGGTGATTCGGCGTAAATGCATCTGCGTCCTCGCTTGCTGATCGGCGTGACGATGCCGAAGTGGGAGTGTCGGCTGTCGCAGGCCCACCCGTAGTGAGACGTACGTAACAGCTGCTAACCACTTAAACATAAGATGTTTTACGCGTCAAGATGAGGTAAATACGGACAATGCCCGCTAATTGGTCGCACAGCGCGGGTTAAAGATCAGATGTATGCGGTGGTGCCGCCCGATGCCAGTCGGTCACCGACTGATAGCGCTCACCCACGCCGAACAACGCGCCCTCACGGTGCGCCGCAGCGGTGAGTTGCGCTCCCACCGGCATGCCCGAGGACGGGTGGAACCCGACCGGCAGAGCCAGCGTCGGGCCGTCGTGCAACGACCACGGGTACGTGAATTGTCCCATCCGGCGCGAGAGCGCGACAACGTCGTCGCCCCCGTCCCTCGGGGGAATATCGACGGGCATGGCCGGGGTCAGCACCGCGTCGACAATCTCGAACGTGGCGGTCATGGCCTGACGGAACCGATCGCGGCGGGTGAGTGCACGGGCACGGTCGGACTCGGAGATGCTCAGGCCCAGCGCTATTCGTTCGTAAGTCGCGGGCTGGAGGCGAGAAGGCTCGGTGTCGAGCCGGTGCCGATGGCGGCGAGCGAGGTCGCTGTAGACGATCGTGTAGACGATGTCCTGAGCATCGGCGGCATGCCCCAGCTCGATGGGGACGATCTCGTATCCTAGTTCGGCGAACGTGCGCACCGCGGCTGCGACGGTCTGCGCGACGCCCGAGTCCACGTCCGCGGTGAGGAACACGGTCGGGACACCGATGCGCGTGACGGCTGATGGTTCGGACGGGCTGGGGGACAGGACGTCGAACAGCGCCTTGACCTCTGCGACCGACCTTGCCATCGGGCCGACGGTGTCGAATTGCTCGCTCACCGGGAACACGCCGTCGTTGCTGATCGAGCCCCAGCTCGGGCGGAGACCGGTGATGCCGCACGCTGCGGCGGGGAGGCGCACCGACCCGCCGGTGTCGGTGCCCAGGGACGCGTCGACCAGTCCGGCGGCGACGGCAATCCCCGAACCGCCGCTCGATCCGCCGGGCACCCGAGCGGTATTCCACGGGTTGTACGACGGGCCCGCAGCCGAGTTCTGCGAGGTGACACCAACGGCGAACTCGGCCATGTTCAGCTTCGCGACCACCGACCCGCCTGCGTCACGTAGGCGGGTGACGACCTCGGCATCAGCGTCGGCGACGTTGTGCTCGAAGAACTCCGACGCGCAGGTGGTCTCGACGCCGGCCACGTCGATGTTGTCCTTGACTCCGATGCTCAGGCCGGACAGGGGCCCCGGGGTGTCGTTCCGGTCGTCGATCCACCGGACGACACCGCCGAAGGTCCCGTCCTCGATCAGGCCGCGCTCCGGGCGCGCAGCTCGGCCGTCGCGTCCTCGTCGACCGTCCACGAATCGGTGTTCACGACCACACCGTAGTCGCGTCGAGCATCGTCCTCCGTGAGGTACTCGTCCCAGACGTCGCTGAGCACCTGGAACGGATCACGCTCGAACGGGTTTCCGAAGCCACCGCCTGAGGGGAGCTTGATCTCCAGCGTCTCACCGGAACGAATCGTCTCTTGAGTGACCTTGGAGTACAACACTTCCTCGCGGTCAGTCCCGGCGTTCCTGGTGAACGAGCCGGACACACCGTTGTGTCCACCCAGAGCTCCGGCCGGAGGATCCGATCGGTTGTCGGCCTCGGAACCGAGGAACGTATCGGTCTCCATCAACCACTTGCGCACACTGCCGATACCGCCGCGCCACTTCCCTGGCGCGGGTGCCTCGTCGCGCAGCTCGTACCGCAACGCGCGCATAGCGTGGTTGAGCTCGAGCTCCTCGATGGGGTTGTTGCGAGTGTTGGCCATCAGGGCGTCGACGGCGTCCATGCCGTCCTTGCCATTGCGGCCACCGTAGGAGCCCTCGTTAATTTCGATGTAGACCCAATACGATTCGCCGTCCGGAGCGATACCGGAGTAGGCGATGGCGCACAGGGCGGCGGACGATCCCGCGATCGCGTGATCCGGAAGCACCGGGGCCAGAGCGAGATTGATCGAGTCGAACACCCGGTTCACCTGCGAGAACCGCGCGAAGCACGATGCGGGGAAGTCCGGGTTGAAGATCGTCCCCTCGGGGGCATAGGCCTTGACGGGTCGGAAGCACCCGTCGTTCTGGGGAACGAATTCCTCGGTCAGATCCTCGTCGAGCAGAATCGTACGAATGGCCGAGACAGCCACCGGCAGAACCGAACCCTCAAACGGGACGTTGAACGCGGTGGGCACCTGGCTGTTGGAGCCGGTGAGGTCGATGAGAATGTCCTCGCCCTCGACCTGCACCCGCACAGCCACCTTGAGCGGTTCGTCGCGGTTCTTACCGTCGTCGTCGAGGTATCCGATGGGCGCGGTGTAGCTGCCGTCGGGAATCTCACGAATCTTTTTGCGCAGCATGGACTCGGAGTAGTCCATCCAGCGTTCGCCCGCGCTCATCACGGTGTCGAGGCCGTACTTCTCAAGCAGCTCGGTGAATCGCTTCTCGCCGATGCGAGAGCACGCGATCAGTGCTTCGAGGTCGCCGCGGTTCTGCTCGGGCGTACGGACGTTGTCGAGGATGTGCTGAATCAGGTAGTCGTTGCGGACCCCGGCCTCGTAGATCTTCATCGAGTCCATCAGCTTGCCCTCGGCCCACACATCGACGACGTCCATGCACAGGCCGGGGAAGTTGCCGCCGACGTCGGACACGTGACCGGTACACCCGGCGAAGCCGATGTGCTCGCCCTGCCAGAAGATCGGAATGATCACGCCGTAGTCGGGGGAGTGAGCCGCTCCGTGGTACGGATGATTGTGCAGCACCACATCTCCGGGCTTGTACGTTCCGGCGAGGCGACGGTTGACGCCCTTGATGTAGGCGGGAATCGAACCGCAGTGCATCGGAGTCGAATCCGATTCACAGAGTTCGCGTCCGTTGATGTCGAAGATGCCCGCGCCGAGGTCCTCGGACTCTCGAATGAGCGACGAGTACGCCATGCGGTAGAGCACCTGAGCCATCTCTTTGGCCATCGACTGCAGGGCTCCGCCGATGACGCGCAGCGTGATGGGATCGACCTCGACGTCGTTCCAGGTTCGAGTGGATTCGCCCGCCAGTGACACTCCGGTGGTGGGCATCAGCGCCTTGCTCATGCGGGGTTCCTCTCGATGATGATGTGGCCGACGGCGTCGACGGTGGCGTGCTGATTCATGCCGATGATCGTGGTGGAATCGAACTGCTCGACGATCGCAGGACCGTCGATCTCGTTGTTCGCCAGCAGGAGTGACCGCTCGTAGACCGGGGTGTCCACCCACTGCGGCGCGGACGTCTCGTCCTGCCAGAACAGTGCCTGGGTGGTCGTCTTGATCGCGGCCGAGGAGTCGGCGGAGCCCACGGCGATATCGGCGATCTGTACGTGGGGAACCGCACCCACGCCGGTGACGCGGACGTTGATCAGCTGCACGGGCTTGTCGTCGAACCGCTGAGAGTAGGTGCGTCCGTGCACGTCGTGGAATGCCTCGGCGACGGTCTTGACCCACACGTCGTCGATGTCGCCGTCCGGTGCAGCGACGCGGAGTTCGTAGCCCTGGCCGACGTATCGGCAGTCGACGCTGCGCTCGAGCGAAATGTTCTCGGCCGCAACACCGTCCTTCTCGAGCTGTGCGACGGCCAGTGCGGACAGACGCTCGACCTGCTCCTGCAGCAGTTCGATGTTCGGGTCGGCGGACGACGTCCACACCGTCGTCGGCTCCTCGTAGCGGATGTCGGTGGTGAGCAGGCCGACAGCGGAGGTGATGCCGGGGTGACCGGGCACGATGACCCGCGGAATACCGAGCTGGTCGGCGATCTGCCACGCGAACAGCGGACCGGCTCCACCCTCGGCGATCAGTGAGAAGTCTCGCGGGTCATAGCCTTTACGCACCGAGTGCAGGCTGATCGCCTCGGTCATGGAATGGGCGAGGATCTTGAAGATGCCCATCGCGGCGTCGTCGAGTGGGGTGTCGAGCTTGTCGGCGATGTGAGTCTGAATCGCTTCGCGCGCCAGCTCGGGCTTGACCTCCATTGTTCCGGACAGGAAGCTCTTCTCGCGCAGCCATCCCATCATCACCATGGCGTCGGTGGACGTCGGTTCGGTGCCGCCGTGTCCGTAGCAGGCGGGACCGGGAACGGCACCCGCGCTGCGTGGTCCGACGCGGAACATGCCGCCGTCGTCGACCACGGCGATGGATCCGCCGCCGGCACCGATGGTGTCGACCTCGGCCATGGGCACCATCGCGTGATAGTCGCCGATTCGGGTGTCGAGCAGATGCTTCATCCGCAGGGCACCGTCCGGTGCCACGCCGACATCCGCGGAGGTACCGCCGACATCGAGGGTGATGACACTGGGGAACCCGGATGCCTTACCGATGGCGCAGCCGCCGAGCAGGCCGGCGACCACCCCGCTGGTCAGAAGTGAGACCGGGATTTCGCTGGCGCTGCGGGAGGTGACGAGCCCGCCGGCCGAGGTCATGGGGTGTACGTCCTCGCCGACCTGCGCTGCCTTCGCCTTACCGGCCAGGTTCTCGATGTACTTCGAGGTCTTCGGTCCGATGAACGCGTTGAGTGCTGCGGTCGAAAAGCGTTCGTACTCGCGGTATTGCGGGGCCACCTCGCTGGAGAGGGAGATGAAGACGCCCGGGAACTCTTCTTCGATGATGGCTCGCACGCGCTGCTCGTGGGTGGGGTTGCGGTACGCGTGCAGGAATGCGACGGCGATGGCTTGCACGCCTCGCTCACGCAACAGTCGAACCTGTTCGCGCACAGCATCTTCGTCGAGCGGGGTCAGAACATTTCCTGCAGCATCGATGCGTTCGGGGACCACCCGACGGTTGCGTCGCGGCACGAGCTGCCACTTCTGCCACGGAAGATCCTGGTAGTTCGAGTAATTGAGAGGACGCTTCTTGCGCGCGATGTGCAGCAGGTCGCGGAACCCCTCGGTGGTGATCATGCCGACGTCGCAGCCGTTGTGCTCGAGCACGATGTTGGTCGCCACGGTGGTGCCGTGGAAGAACATGTCGATTTCGGACGGGTCGATGCCGGCACGTTCGGCGAGAACCTTGATGCCGTCCATCGTGCCGATGGAGGGGTCGTGATTAGTGGACGGGGTTTTGTGCACGACGACCGTGCCGTCGTCGTCCCACAGGACGAGGTCGGTGAACGTGCCGCCGACGTCGACTCCAATGCGTTTCATGCTGCGTCCGTTCTGTCGGTGCCCGAGGGGAGCGGGAAGGCGTGCTCCGCGTGTCCTACGAAGTCGAGGGGTCACTGCTGAGGTGACATGAGTCATAGTGCTGATGATCGACGGGAAAAGCAATACCTCTGATGTATTGCGTCGGTTTTGTCCAGATATCGACCTAGATTCGCGTCGGTATGCGTGGATTCTTGCTAAAAAGCGGATGTATCGAGGGTTGCGATCTCCGCATCTCGGGGCATCGGTCACGCTAAGCTCGAGCCGACCGGTCAGTAGAAACAGTCGAGCGACATCAGGGGGAAGACGTGGCCCAATCGGCTCCGCTCAAGGCGACCGCCAAGAGTGTCCCCGCGTATGCGGTTCTCGCCGGCCATCTTCGGAGCCGCATTCTCTCCGGTGAGCTGCAGCCGGGAGAGCGGCTACCCGGCGAAGCCGAGCTCACCGCCGAATTCGGCGTCGGGCGTAGCACTATTCGTGAAGCGCTCCGGTCCCTGGCCAGCCAGAACCTGATCGAGACGACCAGGGGAGTGACCGGGGGAAGCTTCGTCGCCGTCCCCAGTGTTGGACACATCAGTGAGCACCTGGAAACCGGTGTCGCTCTGATGGCTGCCGCGGAGACTGTCACCGTCGACCAGCTCATGGAAGTGCGCAACCTGATGGAGGTTCCGGCGGCGGGCATTGCCGCGTTCCGCCGCACCGACGAGCATCTCGAGCAGCTCAACGCGACCATCTTCGATCCCAATCAAGTGCAGGGACCCGAGACGTTCGCCAAGAACCAGGAATTCCACCTCGTCTTGCTGCGCGCGGCCCACAATCCGCTGCTCGAGCTCATCACTGCACCCGTCTTCCGTGTCCTGTCCGGTCGATTCGGTCGTGACCATGCGCCCGAGGGCTTCTGGCAGTGCGTCGACAGCGACCACCGGGGACTGCTCGACGTGGTGGAGGCCGGTGACTCGATGGCCGCCATGGATCTGATGCGTAAGCATCTCGACCACCTCGGTGACTCGTACCGACAGATGGATCGACTTCGTAATCCGTAAACATCTGCTCTTTACCGAGTCGATTCAGGTGAAGTCTGCCGATTACCGGTTTTCTCGAACCCTTGACGCCGTAAACATCTGATGTTTATGGTCTAGGTAAGGCACTCGCCAAACCGACACGAGGAGACACGGTGGCAATCCATCCGGCCGTTCTGGGGCGCTTCTTCGACGACTACACCGTGGGGGACGTCTACCAACATCCCTTCGGGCGGACGATCACGGAGACCGACAACACGTGGATCACGCTGCTGTCGCTCAACACCAACCAGAACCACTTCAACGCGCATCTGGCGTCGCAGAACCCCATCACCGATGGGAAGGTCATCGTCAACTCCGGCTTCACAGTCTCTGTGGTGCTGGGACTTTCGGTGATCGACATGAGCCAGAACGCGATCTCCAACCTCGCCTTCACCGACATCAAGATGTCCCACCCGGTCTATGCAGGCGACACCCTGTACGCCGAAAGCATCTGTACCGGGCTGCGCAAGTCCGAGTCACGCCCCTACGCCGGCATCGTCTCGATGATCACCCGCGGCCTCAATCAGGATGGCGTCGAGGTCATTTCGTGGAAGCGCTCGGTCATGGTCGCAACCCGCGACAGTGGCATCGGGCAGAACTACTTTCCCGAAGCGCAGAACGGACCGCTGGAACTCCCCGCCGACATTGAACTACAGACGAAAGACTCCGACGCATGAGGCCACTCGAAGACGTCCGCATCATCTCCCTCGAGCAGTACGGCGCAGGCCCGTTCGGCAGCCTGCACCTGGCCGACCTGGGCGCGGATGTCATCAAGATCGAGGACCCGAGCGTCGGCGGCGACGTCGGCCGCTATGTCCCGCCCTACAACGAGGGCGAGGACTCGCTGTTCTTCGAGAGCTTCAACCGGAACAAACGCTCTCTCTCACTGGACCTTTCGACCCCGAGCGGTCGAGCGGTGTTCGAGGACCTCGTCCGCACCAGCGACGCCGTCTACTCCAACCTCCGCGGTGACGTGCCCGAGAAGATCGGCATCACCTACGACCAGCTCAAGCACCTCAATCCCGCGATCGTGTGCTGCAGCCTCACCGGGTTCGGCATGACCGGCCCGCGGTCGAAAGAGCCCGGCTACGACTACATTCTGCAGGGACTCGCCGGCTGGATGAGCGTCACCGGCGACCCGGACGGCCCGCCCACCAAATCCGGTCTGTCGCTGGTCGACTACTCCGGCGGATTCGTCGCCGCGATCTCGCTGCTGTCGGGATTGCATGCGGCCAAGCGCGACGGTATCGGCGGTGACTGCGACGTCTCGTTGTACGACACAGCGATGTCACTGCTCACCTATCCCGCAACGTGGCATCTGAACGCCGGCTTCGAGCCGATCCGGACGAAGAACTCGGCCCACCCCTCGCTGGTTCCGTTCCAGGCCTTCGAGGCGACGGACGGCTGGCTCATCGTCGGCTGCGCGAAGGAGAAGTTCTGGGACCGGCTCGTCGTCGCCATCGATCGCCCGGACCTCGGTGCCGATCCGCGGTTCAGCAACTTCTCGCTTCGTGGCAAGCATCAGGACGTGCTGCTGCCGATCCTGGAAGAGGTGTTCGCCACGAATACCGTCGATCACTGGCTCTCGAAGCTCGGCCCTGCCGGGGTGCCTTCAGGTCCGATCAACGACGTCGAGCACGCACTCACCGAACCTCATACGCTCGCACGTAATCTCGTGGTCGAGACCGAGCACCCGGTGTACAACACAGTGCGTCAGGTCGCGTCCCCGGTGAACTTCGGTTCCGAGGCCAAGCAGTACCGCCGAGCGCCGCAGCGCAACGAGCACTTCGACGACATCGTGCGCGACCAACTGGGCTACGACGACGAACGCGTCGCGAAGCTGAAGGCGGAGGGTGCCTTCGGTACGGCGAAGGACGAGGTGCGGGCGTGACCTCGACGATCTTGGCGGAGTGGGCAACGGGTGTCACCGTCGCCGATCTGTCCGAGGACGTCCGGCACGCGGCCGCGCGTCACCTACTCGACGGCGTCGGCAATACCGTTGCGGCCCAACGCCTCGGCTACGGCCGACCGGGCTGGACGGTGGCCGATGCCCTGGGTGGGCCGCAGGAAGCCCGGCCACTCACCGGTACACGCGGACTGTCCGCGCCGGCAGCCGCCTTCGCGACCGGGGTGATGCTGCACTCGCTGGACTTCGACGACACGCATGCGGGCGCACTGGTCCACGCGACGGCCGTATCTCTTCCTGCGGCATTTGCCGTCGGGCAGCAGGTATCGGCCTCTGGTGCAGACGTGCTGACCGCCGCCGCCCTCGGTCTCGAAACCGCCTGCCGCCTTGGTGAAGTGAGCCCGCACGGGTTTCACGCTCGGGGTGTTCATGCGACCGCAGCGGTGGGTCCGTTGACCGCCGCGCTCGTCGCCGGCCACCTCTCGAAGTTCGACACCGAAACACTGGTCAACGCCCTGGGCATCGCCGGGTCGTCCAGCTCGGGGCTGCTCGAGTTTCTCGATACCGACGCCGACACCAAGGCACTGCATCCCGGATCGGCGAGCATGAACGGTGTGCTGGCCGCCCGGCTCGCCGCTGCCGGTGCCACGGGACCATCGTCGGTGCTGGAAGGTCGACGCGGCATCTACGCTGCACTGACCGATCGGCCGACGAACTTCGCGGCGTTGACGGAGGGGCTCGGCACGCGGTGGGAAGCCACCCGCATCGGCATCAAGCCGTATCCGAGTTGCCAGCTGATGCACGTGACGCTCGACGCGGTATCGGAAGCACTCGCAGACAATACGGTTCACGTAGGCGAGATCGCCGACATCGAGGTCTTCGTGCACCCCGATTCGAGTCCCTTCGTGTGCGGCCCGAACACCGGGGTCGCGTCCCCGCGCAGCACCTACGACGGCAAGTTCGATCTGCCCTGGAGTGTGGCCGCGCTTCTGCACGACGGAGCGATCACCGTCTCCACCTACACCGACGAATCCATCGCGCGCGAGGACGTTCTCGTCACCGCCCGCAAGGTGCGGGTGACGAACCTCCCGTCCGAGGTTCCCGCGGCCGCCGCGTCGGGCAGGGCCGTTCTCACCCTCACCGACGGACGAGTGCTCGACGCCTCCGTCGGCGGCAGCCAAGGATCCGCCGGGTTCCCGCTGAGCGACGACCGTCTGCTGGAGAAGTTTCTCGCCAACTGTGGCAACGACTCTCGTGCCACCGAGCTCTCCGACCGCATTGTCGGATTGGTCGACGAAACCGATTTGACCGCCATCCTCGACCTCGCCGCAGCCATCGCGCCGGCACCGTGACACTTCGATCGACGACACCCCAATCGACAGGACATCATCATGGACTTCACGTACGACGAGCAGCAGACGGCCTTCCGCAAAGCATTGCGCACCTTCGTCGACAAGGAAATCATCCCGGTCGCCAACGAGTGGGAGAAGACGGGCCGATACCCCACCGAGATCGTCGAGCACATGAAGGCCATGGGCCTGTTCGGCATCACGACCCCGGAGGAGTACGGCGGCCTCGGCCTCGACAAGGTCTCGTTCACTTTGGTGTACGAGGAACTCGCCCGCGGATGGATGGGTGTCGCCGGAATTCTCGGCAGCCACAACCTCTCGTGCTGGATGATCGGCAAGCACGGCACCGAGGAGCAGAAGAAGACTCTGCTGCCCAAGCTCGCGTCGGGTGAATGGCGTACGGGTGTCGGTCTGACCGAGCCCGGTGCCGGCACCGACCTGCAGGGCATCAAGACCACCGCCAAGCGCGACGGCGACCACTACGTCGTCAACGGTGCCAAGACGTGGATCACCAACGCACGGCACGCGAATGTGCTTCCGGTATTGGTGAAGACCGACACCACGACTACACCGGCACACAAGGGCATGTCGCTGTTGCTGATCGACACCACGACCGACGGGTTCGAGGTACAGCGCGACATGGGCAAGCTCGGCTACAAGGGCACCGAATCGTGTGAGATCACGTTCACCGACGTTCGGGTCCCCGTCGACGCGGTGCTCGGTGGCGTCGAGGGTCGTGGTCTGCAGCAAGCACTGTCTGGTCTCGAGATCGGTCGGCTCAACATTGCCGGACGCAGTGTCGGAATCGCACAGGCCGCGTACGACGCAGCCCTCGAATACGCGAAGCAGCGCACCGCATTCGGACAGCCCATCGCCGAGTTCCAGGCGATCCAGCTCAAGATCGCCGACATCGCGACCCAGCTGCAGGCTGCACGTCTGATGACGTACTGGGCTGCATCACAGGCGGATTCGGGTAAGCGCGTCGACATGGAGGCCGGGATGGCGAAGTACTTCGCCTCCGAGGCCGCCATCACCGCCAGCCTCGAAGCCATGCGTATTCACGGTGGCTACGGCTACTCCACCGAATTCGTCGTCGAGCGCCTCTACCGCGACGCCCCGCTCATGGCCATCGGTGAGGGCACCAACGACATCATGCGCACCGTCATCGCCAAGTCCCTCGTCGCGGGCACGGGCGTCATCGGATGAGGACGGCTCTGACCTACCTCTACGTTCCCGGGGACGTCCCGGAGCGCTTCGACAAAGCACTGGCATCGGGCACCGACGCGGTGGTGTTGGATCTCGAGGACGCGGTCACCGCAGCGAACAAGGACCAAGCCCGTGCGACCGTGGCCGAGTGGGTCGCGTCCTGCGATCCGGGAGACGTGCAGATTTGGGTGCGGGTCAACCCAGGGCCGTTGCAAGAGGACGATATTCGCGCGGTGATGCACCCGAACCTGACCGGCCTCTGGCTGCCGAAGGTGTCGTCGGTTCGCGAGGTTGAGCAGGCCGATGCTCTACTGAGTGGCACCAGCGCGGTGGTCTCGCCCCTCATCGAGACGGCCGCCGGAGTGTTTGCCGCCCTCGAGATTGCCCGCGCGCCTCGGGTCAAGTTTCTCCAAATCGGGGAAGTGGACCTCGCCGCGGATCTGGGCGTCGACGGTTCCGCGGAATCACTGTCGTTCGTGCGGGCTCAGGTGGTCGCAGCCAGCGTGGCGGCGGGGATTGATCCACCGCCTGCTGCGGTGTCGCGAAACTTCCGCGATGCCGATGCGTTCGAGGCCGATACTCGCACTCTGGCCGGTCTCGGTTTTGTTGGCCGCGCATGTATTCATCCGGCTCAACTCGCGCCCGTGCGAACGGTGTTCGTACCTTCGGAGGACGAGGTGCGTGAGGCCGAGGAGATGCTGGCCGACTTGGAACGTGCCACCTCGGGTGTGGCGGTGGACAGCAAAGGATTCCTGATCGACGAAGCCGTGGCGCGGAGTGCTCGACGCGTGGTGCAGCGAGGAGTCGCACGGGAGACGATGGCGCGGAGCTGACAAGCTCGACGCCGGAGAACAATGCACCCGTGAAATGCAGCCCTCACGACGGCAGGCGGCCCTGCAGACCATCGAGGTCTGCAGGGCCTTGTGCGTGGTGATCAGTCCGCGCTCGTTGTCGCTCCCAGGAGATCGCGGACAGTGTTTGCAACACTGATGAATTCTGGCTTCTCCATCGTTGCGCTGTAATCGCGGTGCACAGGAAGGTCGACGTCGAGGATGTCCACTATCCGACCCGGCCGTGGGCTCATGACGACCACTCGGTTGGCGAGGTAGACCGCTTCGGCGACGGAGTGGGTGACGAGCATGACCGTCGTTCCGGTCTCCCGCCAGATGCGGTGCAGCTCGACGTTCATCTTCTCGCGGGTGAGAGCGTCCAGAGCTCCGAAAGGCTCGTCCATGAGCAACACTTCGGGTTCGTGAAGCAATGCGCGACAAAGTGATACGCGCTGCTGCATGCCGCCGGACAGCTCATGGGGGAGTGCTCCCTCGAAACCGGTCAACCCGGTCATCTCGATGAGCTGATCGGCCTTCGCGGCCGCTACCTTCTTGTTCATTCCGCGCATCTCACCCTGAAGCAGAATGTTCTTGCGCACGGTCCGCCATTCGAGCAGTGCAGCACGTTGGAAGACGTAGCCGATGTTGCGTTGCGGGCCCTTGACCTCCTTGCCGACCAGCTGGACCGACCCACGTGAGGCACCGGTGAGACCGGCGACCACTTTGAGCAGGGTGGACTTGCCGCAACCGGAAGGCCCTGCAATGGAGACGAATTCACCCTTCCCAACCCGGAGGTCGACATCGGAGAGAGCGGTCACGTCACCTCGTTTGGACGAGAACTGAACGGTGAGGTTGTCGACAGAGACCGCGGTGTCCGTCACGGTGGGAGGCCGTTCACTGGTGATCGCATTCATGGTCACGTCTCATTCCTCGTTGGAGGTGAAGGTCGAGTCCCAGTAGGTCGAGGACTCGGCTCCAGCCTCGGTGAGTCCGGCATCGCTGAGGATGCTGATGGTGTTGGCCCAGTCCTCGTCGCTGTTGACACCCGGAGCCATTCCTTCGGTGTTGTCCGTGGTGAGCAGCGGAATGGTTTCCTGCCACTGCTGCAGAAGCACCGACTCCGGCGGAGTCTGCGGGTCCTTACCGACCATCGATGCCACGGCCGCTTCAGGATTGGCGATGGCTGCCTCGAACGATTCGCGGGTGGCGTCGACCATGGCCTGAACGAGTTCGGGGGAGCGCTCGATGGTCGACGTGTTGGCGATGAGGCCGTTGCTGTAGAAGTTCAAGCCCTCGTCGGAGTAACGGAGGTAGCGCATCTCGCGTCCGGACTTGTTCGCAATATTGGGCCCCTGGTCGTGTGCGAAGCCGATGAGACCGTCGACCTGACCCGAGAGCATCGCGGCGATCTTGCCCGCGGAGTCCAGACTCTGCTGCTGAACTTGGTCCTCGGGAACGCCGACGCGGTCGAGGAAGATGGGGAATGTAGTGGTGGGCGCATCCCCGGCGGAGACGGCGATGGTCTTTCCTGCGAGGTCGGCGGTGGTCTGAATAGGTCCGTCTGCGTAGACCTGCACAGCCGACGGCGTCGTCTGCAGGAATACGCCGAGGCTCTTGACCTTGACCCCCTTGTCGATGTTGGACATCACGGCCGCAGTGTCGGCCCAGCCGAAATCGGTCTGGTTGGAGCCCGCGGCCTGTGCGGTCTTGGTCGATCCCTGGCCCGCAGTGATGGTGAGGTCGATACCGTGCTCGGCGAAGATACCTTCTTGCACTCCGTAGTAGAACGGGGCGTGCTCGCCGTAGGGATACCAATTGAGCATCAGCGAGGTCGCGGTGGTTTCACCGTCGGCACCCGGGGCCTTCTCCTCGCCTCCACCTCCTCCGCTGCATCCGGCGAGTACGAGAGCGGACGACGCGACGGTCGCCACCAGAACGTTTTTGAGCTTCATGGAATATGTCCTTCGATGGAGGGAGAGCAAGCGGGTCACACAGCGCCGACGGACGCGGTGGAGCGACGCGATGCGTGCCAGGGGATAAGGAACTTCTCGGCGATCTCGATGATCAGGAAGAGCACGATGCCGAGCAGGGACATGATGATCAGAGAGGCGAAAAGCATTGCTGTATCGATGTTTCCGTTGGCCTGGAGGATCACGTACCCCAGACCTTCGTTGGCCCCGACGAATTCACCGACCACCGCTCCGGTCACCGCGAGTGTTGCGGCGATCTTGAGGCCGGACATCAGCTGCGGCAACGACGCCGGAAAACGCACCTTGCAGAACGTCTTCCATTTGCTCGCACCCATGGTAGATGTGAGTTCGAGGATCTCGGGATCGACGGAACGCAATCCCGCCATTCCGGCGATGACAATGGGGAAGAAGGCCATGAGGACGGCCACGAGGATCTTGGGGCTGGGACCGAAGCCGAGCCACACGACGAACAGTGGCGCGATGGCGATCTTCGGGATCACCTGTGCGAACAGGATGAGCGGGTACATCGTCTTCTCGATCGAGGACGAGTAGATCATCACCACTGCAACGGCGATTCCGACGCCGCTGGCGATGATGAAGCCGGCGACGGTTTCGTACGTTGTCACCCAGGTGTGGCCGGCGAGGTAGGACGCGTTGTCCACCATCGTCGACCACGTGTCACCGGGTGACGGAAGAATATAGGGCGCAACGAGTTCGGAGGCGGTGACGGCCCACCATGCGGCGACGAGCACGGCCACGAGGGCCAGAGGTCGCCAGAGGCCGGACCAGGTATTGCGGAGCGAAGGGAACCGTCGACGACGGGTCGGTGCGGGTTGAGGAACCGACGCAGTGGCAGAACGGACTTCGACCGACGATGTTGTCGTCATATGGAGTCCTCGATCTAGTAGGAGGCGGGTCCGTCTACACCCGCTGGAATGCGCTTTCCGAAGCTGTCGCCCAACGTAGTGTGATCGCGCCCACAGTGTCAAGCAATTCGGACAATCAGCTGTTCAGAGAGGTGCTACGGCGCAGGACGACGGTGCCCGGTGCCCACTCCCGGCTGCCAGGGCGACTGTCCGGATCGAGGGCGAGCTGCACGGCTCTCTCGCCGATATCCACCAACGAGAGTGCGACGGTGGTCAGGCTCGGAGAGTGATCGCGCAGTGTAGGGATGTCGTCGAATCCGGCGACGCAGACATCCTCCGGCACGCTCAGGCCCAGCTCACGCCACGCTGCGATTGCCCCGATGGCCATGACGTCGGTGACTGCGAACACGCACGGTGGAGCGCCGTGGCCGGGGGAGAGTTCGAGCGCAGCCGCCAGACGCCGCGCGGCGCTGTAGCCGCCGTCTCGCGAGAAGTCCCCGGCCACTTCGATTTCCGGTGTGATGCCGTGTGTGCACAGTGTCTCGACGAAGCCGTTGCGACGATCGGTCGAGGTCCGGATATTTCCCGGTCCGCCGATGATGGCAAAGCGACGATGGCCGTGCTCGTGCAGGGCCTGCGCCAAAGCCGCAGATGCGGCGAAGTTCTCCGGTTCGACCGCAGAGGCGAACGGCACCGGTTGTCCGATCACCACCACCCTGCCGCCGTTGTCGCGGTATGCCGCGAACTCCTGTCCCAACGCTCGGTCCAAGTCGCCGCTCTGCCTTGAGCCGGCCAGGATGATGGCATCGGCGCGGTGCGAGATGAAGGTGGCGACCGACTGCCGCTCGAGAGCGAAATCGCGCTCGGTACTGGCCAGGAGCACCAGCTTGCCTGCGTCGCGCGCCTCGTTCTGCACGCCGCGAACGATGGAGGAGAAGTACGGATCGGCCACATCGTGCACCACGAGCCCGATCAGTCCGGTCGACGACCGAGCCAGCGCCTGGGCCTGCGCGTTGGCGATATAGCCGAGATCCGCCGCCGCTGCACGGACGCGATCGGCGACACCCTCGCCGGGCACTCGTGACGAGCCGTTGAGCACCCGCGACGCTGTGGCCTGCGAGACGCCGGCCGCCGCAGCCACATCGCTGAGTCGGACTGCCGCCATGAACCCCTCACCCCCTGCGAAATCGTTGTGATCGACGGTCGCACTTGACCGATCGACATCGACAGCATAGCTTGGAAAGCGCATTCCGAAGCTGACTTTCCCTCACGACGCGTAGTGGACTTTCCGCCACACCGTCGCCGCGGCCCCATCCGTCATGGCTCGCCGTCGTCCCACGTCCTTCGTCATCAGTGCACAGAAAGGGCAATCTCTCATGCCCACACCCACCCGTACCTTGCGCATCGCCATGAACGGCGTCACCGGCCGCATGGGCTACCGTCAGCATCTTCTTCGCTCCATCCTGCCCATCCGCGACGCCGGCGGGCTCCTCCTCGACGACGGTTCACGCATACAGGTCGAGCCGATCCTGGTCGGCCGCAACGAAGCCAAGCTCCAAGAGCTCTGCAGCCGACACGGTATCGCCGAGTACACCACCGACAGCGCATCGGTCATCGACGACGCGTCCGTCGACATCTACTTCGACGCTCAGGTCACTTCGCGGCGCGCCGAGGCGCTCTCGTCGGCGATGAAGGCCGGCAAGCACATCTTCACGGAAAAGCCGACAGCCGAAACGCTGACGCAAGCCATCGAACTGGCCCGCATCGGGCAGAACGCAGGCATCACGGCCGGCGTCGTGCACGACAAGCTCTACCTCCCAGGCCTGGTCAAACTCAAGCGGCTCGTCGACGAGGGATTCTTCGGCCGCATCCTCTCCCTACGGGGCGAATTCGGCTACTGGGTCTTCGAAGGCGACGGTCAGCCCGCCCAACGACCCAGCTGGAACTACCGGGCCGAGGACGGCGGCGGCATCGTCGTCGACATGTTCTGCCACTGGAACTACGTGCTCGAAGGCATCCTCGGCAAGGTCGAGACCGTCATTGCGAAAACCGCCACCCACATCCCGACGCGCTGGGACGAGCAGGGCAACGAATACGCCGCCACCGCCGACGACGCCGCTTACGGCATCTTCGAGATGGAGAACGGCGTTGTCGCCCAGATCAACTCGTCGTGGGCAGTGCGAGTGTTCCGAGACGAACTGGTCGAATTCCAGATCGACGGCACGCACGGATCGGCGGTCGCGGGGTTGCGCAACTGCGTCGCCCAGCATCGTTCGCACACCCCGAAGCCTGTATGGAATCCAGATCTGCCCGTCACCGAACCGTTCCGCGACCAGTGGCTCGAGGTTCCCGCGAACGCGGACTTGGACAACGGGTTCAAGTTGCAATGGGAAGAGTTCCTGCGCGACGTCGTCGCTGAACGGCCGCACCGCTACGGTCTGCTCTCCGCTGCCCGCGGTGTGCAGCTGGCCGAGCTCGGTTTGCGATCCTCCGCCGAGGGCCGTCGCCTCGAGGTCCCGGAGATCGCGCTGTGACCGCCGTCGACTCCAGGGTGTCGATCACCCTCCCCGGCCGCGGGGTCTACGCGCTCGGCGAACCGGGTGAGTGGACCAAGCCCACCGCCCCCATCACCTCACGCGTCGCATATGCCGCAGCGCACGTGATCCCCAGGGCCACAGGAGACAACACCCCGGGGGCACCCGCCGACATCGACTGGGACGCCACCATGGCGTACCGCCATGAACTCTGGTCCTACGGATTGGGTGTCGCCGATGCGATGGACACCGCTCAGCGCGGCATGGGCCTGGACTGGGCCGCTACGTCCGAGCTGATCAGTCGCTCTGGAGCCGAGGCCGCTCGCGTCGGAGGATCACTCGCCTGCGGCGCGGGAACGGACCAACTCGACTTGAACGCGCTGCCGTCGGGCAAAGACGGTCTCGCTGCTGTGCTCGACGCCTACCGCGAGCAGATCTCGGTGGTCACCGAGTCGGGAGCAAAGGTCATCGTCATGGCTTCACGCGCCCTGGCTCGGGTGGCGACGTCACCCGACGACTATCTGCACGTCTACTCGACATTGCTCGACGAAGTCGAACAGCCTGTCGTATTACATTGGCTCGGAACGATGTTCGATCCCGCGCTCGCCGGATACTGGGGTAGCGCTGACATTTCGTCCGCTACGGGTACCTTCCGCGGGCTGATCGAGTCGCACGCAGCCAAGGTCGACGGAGTGAAGGTGTCGTTGCTCGACGCTCAGCACGAGATCGAACTACGAGCCGGGCTGCCCGCAGGCGTCCGCCTCTACACCGGCGACGACTTCAACTACCCCGAGCTGATCATCGGCGATGGACAGCATCATTCGGATGCACTACTCGGCATCTTCGCCGGCATCTACCCGGCGGCGTCGACGGCGTTGCAGGAGCTCGACCGCGGGAACACTGCACGCGCCGAGACCATTCTGCGTTCGACGCAGGAGCTCGGCCGCCATATCTTCGCCGCGCCCACCTATTACTACAAGACCGGGATTGCGTTCCTGTCGTGGCTCAACGGCAAGCAACCGGGCTATTCGATGGTGGGCGGTCTGTCGTCGGGTCGCAGTGTGGAACACCTGACCACGCTGTTCGTCCTCGCCGATCGCGCCGGGCTCTTGTCGGATCCGTCGCTGGCTGCGCATCGTATGGGGCTATACCTGGATCTGAACGGAGTGTCCTCGTGAAATTGTTACCGTTCGATATCGAGAACCCCTACGCGTCACTATCTCTCAACACCAAGACGACGAATAGCTGGACGCTGACGCAAGCCGTCGACGGGGCCGCGCGAGCCGGGCTGGGTGCGGTGGCCCCGTGGCGGGATCGGATTCAGGAGGCCGGTGTCAGCGAATCGGCCAAGCTCATCTCCGATGCCGGTCTGCGGGTGTCGAGCCTCTGCCGCGGTGGGTTCCTCACGGCGATCGACGACGACGGTCTCGATGACAACCGTCGCGCTCTCGACGAAGCCGCCGAACTCGGAGCGCCCGAGCTCGTGATGGTCATGGGTGGCATCCCCGATCGCGACCTCGTCGGAGCGCGGGCTCGGGTGGAAGAGAGGCTGGCTCTGCTCGTTCCGTATGCACTCGAGCGGGGGGTTCGCATAGCGCTCGAACCTCTGCACCCGATGTTCGCGGCCGACCGTGCTGTCATCTCCACACTGGGACAGGCTTTGTCGATGGCCGAGCCGCATCCGGTGGAAGCGGTAGGCGTCGTGGTCGACACCTTTCACGTGTGGTGGGATCCGGACCTGGAGTCATTGATCCGAACGGCAGGTGACCGTGGCCGCATCAGCTCGTACCAGGTGTGCGACTGGCTGGTGCCGATGGAGGCCGACCCGCTTCTGTCGCGCGGAATGATGGGAGACGGTGTGATCGACTTCGAATCCATCGGCCGATGGATTCAGGACGCTGGGTACCGAGGTGATGTCGAAGTGGAGATCTTCAACGCTGCCGTGTGGGCGACCGATGGAGACCAGGTGATCGAGACGATGAAGCAGCGCTACCGCGATCTGGTTCTTCCCAGTCTGATCGCATGAGAGTTCTCTTCGCCCCCGATTCCTTCAAAGGCACCATCGACGCTGTGGATGCCGCCGCGGCACTGATCGAGGGGTGGGCGGCTGTCCGCAAGGGTGACGACCTGGTGTCGATGCCGCAGGCAGATGGGGGCGAAGGGACGCTCGACGTGCTCGCAGCGTGCTCGGCAGACTCGACGTGGTCATCGGTGCGCGGTGTCTGCGGCCCGGACGGTCGGCCGGTCGACGCGCGATGGTTGATGCTCGACAACGGCCGGGCGGTGATCGAGCTTTCGGAGTCGTCGGGCATCGCGATGATGGAGTCGCTGAATGCATTTGCTGCGACCACCCGCGGGCTCGGTGAGGTCATTCGAGGCTGCGGTTCGGATCAAATTACGGTAGCGCTGGGGGGCTCGGCGTCGACCGACGGCGGGCTAGGAGTGCTTCGGGCGCTTGGCGTTCGGGTGCTGGACCAATCGGGTCAGGACGTTCCGGAGGGCGGTGCAGGTCTGGTGGCCGCCCGGTCGGTGGATGCGTCGGGCCTCGCGGGGGTGCCGTCCGATATCGAATTGCTGACCGATACGCGCGCGGTCTTGTTCGGACTCGACGGTGCCGCACACATCTTCGGGCCGCAGAAGGGTGCGTCGGCCGCTGACATCGAGTCTCTCGACGAAGCGTTGGAGTATTGGGCCGATCTGCTCGCCGATGCGGGCTTGCCGGCCGACCCGTCCATGCCGGGAACCGGTGCTGCGGGAGGGGTCGCATTTGGGCTGTGCGCGCTGGGGGCTCGTGTATCCGCCGGAGCGCAACGGGTGTCGGACCTGACGGGACTGTCGGCTGCTGTCTCTTCCGCCGACCTCGTGGTGACGGGTGAGGGCACCTTCGATCGCACGTCGCTGACTGGCAAACTGGTCGGATATGTAGTTCAGATGTGTTCGGACGCTTCGGTTCCGGTAGTGGTGGTCGCCGGGGCGGTGAAGTCGGACGTCGAGGTGCGGACCGTGTCGCTGACGGACCTTGCCGGCAGCAGTGAGGCCGCCATGGCGGATCCGCGACAATGGTTGATCGACGCTGGACGGCGTCTGGCACACAAAGTTCGATAGCGAGGGGCACCGAAAACGCCGTCGGATCGGATGGTGCCCGCTGCTGCGGCACCGGCGCTGAGGATGAAGTTGTGCCGTACTTCGTTGCGGAAAACCATCTGCATCGGCAGGAGCCAGAATCTATCCTCGTCGGTGAAGTCGGAACTGAGAATCTGGAAACCGCGTTGATTGACAGTGTCTTCGCCCTTGGCGTCGAGAACCCCCAGAGTCGCGGGAAGTCCTTACCGATGTCGTCGGGTCCCGGCTGCGACAGTGCGGCCAGCCGGCATTAGAGCCTGCGGGTTTCGTGTGGGACGGTGCAGGTTTCCGCCGAGGACGTCGAGCATGTCTGCAGTGACTCGCGCCTACTTCGCGAAGAACAATCCGGTGATGATCATCGGCTCGCTCGCTCGTTCGTGAATTGCCCTCAGGCTAAACGATCTCGGCGGTAGATCTTCGAGCGCCTATGCCGTCGTACGCAACGCCCACGCCCGAGCGAGCGCGAATGTTGCCACGAGTACGCACAGCACCGCCACCATCACCGCGACGAAAGTGGATACCGTCGTGGAGAATCCGAGAATCCAGGCGGTCCCCATTCCAGCGAGGGTAGCGAGGACACCTCCGATCGGGAGAAAGACAGCTACAACCTTGGTTGTCCGAGACGACAACGGATCATGAGTTGCCCTGAGCAGCAACCGGACCGAGGCGACTCCGACCACGTAGGCCAATATTCCGGTGCCTGCGTATATCGGGAGCACGTAGTCGGTCGATACGCCCGAACTTGAACCGGAGAAGCTTGTGCCGACGAGGATCAGCACTGGCATCATCCCCAGCGTCACTCCGACCAGACCGGCAACGACTACGAGCCCCACGCGCCGAGAGGGTTCGACGATGAATCGATAGCCACACAGGTGCAGCACCAGCCCTGCGAACATGCCGATCACCGCGCCGGTCGAAGCGGCGACGACGGGTCGCACCCATAGCCCCAGCGTGGTGTCGGGTCCATAGAACGATTCGCCGGAGACGTACGCCGCGTACCCCGAAGTTCCGGTCACTGCGTGACCCAGTACCGCGATCACAGCGCCGAGCAAAGCAAAACAAGTTGCCTGTTTTATCACGCATCAATGATGACGGATGTCCGATCTACGTCGAGAACCTCGGCCGGAGTGGTGCCCGTTCATCACTGGGATCATTCGGTCCACAGCGCGTCGCACCTATCGGCAAACGCAGGGCATGCTCGCCTCCGATCCAATGGAACCGATGCGTCGCTAGCTGCGTCCAACATCAAGGATGGCTTACCTGGATGGAGTGCTGTGAGCAAGATGCGATTGCTGATCGCGGGTGCGGTCGGGGTGATGCTGGCGGTAACCGGATGCGGACGGGCGACCGAAGGCATGCCTGTTGCGTCGCCGTTGACGACCTCGGTGTCGACAACCGCACCGGCAGATGGTGCATGGGATCCGTGCACTATCCCGGACTCGGCCATCGAGGACGCAGGCTTGGCAGTCGAGACGAAGTCCTCGAACTTGGTAGGAGATCTGCCAATTTCGGAAGACTGGATGACGTGTTTTTGGACGAACCCTCTGCCGACGCCGTGGTATCGCGTCGGCATCTTTTCTTCCACGGAAAGTCTGGACTACTTGCGTGAGCGGGGACCGTTCGAGAATTTCGAGCCCATCGAGGGTTCCGACGGCATGCGCTTCCAGCGGACCATCAAGTACGACGAGGTCAACTGCGGCGTCGCCTTCGGCCACCCGGGTGGCGTCGTCTACCTGAATCTCGACGGGTTGGTGATGACACCACCTCTTGAAAATCCGTGTGTTGAGGTCGAACGGTTGGCGCGTTCGCTCCGACTGTCCTTGCCGTCGGAAGAATAGGTGGATGTAATCGATGGGTTCGGAGACCAACGAGCTGGCGTCGTCGATGCAGCAGTGGCAGGCGCTGTCGATGCAGGCAGATTCCGGGCAGCTCGAGATTCCAGAAGGCGTGGCGTTCCGGTGTGACGAGGTGTGTGCTGCCTACATCCGGCACTTGAAAGACATGGTGGTAAAGACGCAAAACTTGGTCGACGTCAAGGCATTCGGCTCCTTGGATTCGGCCAGGCAGCTCGGCGAAAAGTTCGAGAGGATTGCCTACAGCGGTGATCGCTCGCTGCGCGTCGTGCTGACGCAGCACATCGAGGTCATCGAATTGATGCGGTCGGTGTTCAAGCGCTACTTCGATGAAGCCGAGTACGCCGATCAGCGGACGTTGACGTCCATCGCGGAGATCGGTGAGCGTCTGGGCAGGTGACCTTTCAGGTCCGAGGCCCAACGCGATCGGTGCCACCGGTCCGTCTGGACAGATACTGCGCCGCTGCGCAGTTGGTGTGCGAGCTGAAGTGCGGGTCCCGATCTGGATGCGAATTTCGTCGGAAGATGCTCCGCTGACCCACAGGATTGTCGCAGCCGTACCCCTCGGCTATTGTCGAGGAAGGTTCAAGAGCGACAGCCGTAGGTACCTGGCCGGCTGTCCGGCAACCCCGTCTCCATCGACAGGGTGCCCCAGGGGAAGAACCGGCGCATCTCGCGACCGCGGGTGCGCAAGTCGATGGAGGTCGCACCTCCAGGACGAGGTGAAAAATGTCTGCAGATGACGGACTCGCAGCAGCACAAGCCAAATGGGAACCCATTCCGCCGGATCGTCGTCGTGCCTGGTGCCAGACGCTGCTGAGCTATCCGCCGATATGGTTCGGGGTGTTCCCGATGCTCGAGACCCGGAGGCTGGTACTCGAGGGTGGATATGCGAACAGTGAAGCCTGGATCGACCTTGCGAAACGTGCTGAAGCAGTGGGTTTCTCACCGCGAACGTGGCTGATCTTTCGGCAGAGCCTCGAGCCGGCCTATTTGAAGGATCGGTTCCCGTCGCATCCCGAGAACAAGCCAAAGCGGCGGGGAAACGGCCGCGTGGAGACGGTAGTGGTCGATCCAGAGGACTTCTCCGAGTGGCCATGGCTGTTCGAGGCAGGATATCGCGCGGGAGAGGCGACCCTGCACGCGTTGTCCCGCTGAGTGGGTCGACTAGCAGTCAGGCGTCTTGTCCCGGCTGCGGGCGCTCTAGTAACTGACCGAAAGCCTCTTACCGCTCGATTAACCGAACGCGATGCGAAGCCCTACGCTCGCTGTGGCTTCACCGGCGCTGAGGATGAAGTTGTGCCGTCCTTCGTCGCGGAACACCATCTGCATCGGCAGGAACCAGAATCGATTCTCCCCGGTAAATCCGGCACCGGGGATCTGGAGACCACGTTGATTGACGATGTGTTCGCCCTTCGCGTCGAGCACTTCGAGCGTCGCGGGGAAGTCCTTACCGATGTCGTCGGGCCCCGTCTGCAGTAGCGCCACGAGACGGCATTCGAGCATTCGGGTGTCGCGAGGAACCGTGCAGGTATCCCATACACCGCCGAGAATGTCGAGCATGTCTTCGCTGACTCGCGCGTACTCCGCGAAGAACAATCCGGTGATGATCATCGGCTTCGGCCACCTCTTTCGCCCAACACTGGCCTCGGGGTTGACAGTCGTGTCGACAACCCTAAGCGGCCACGGAGCCACTTGCTGACGCCGCGGCACGTCGATGCAGAACCACCGTCAGCGCGATGGCGACCACGATGCCGATCAGGGGTGGTATTCCGAATTCGAGTTCCCCGGACAGCCACGCAAGGAATGCCGCGAAGGCGTAGACCGCGAGATGTCGCCAATGCACGAGCGGGGGAGTGTGCCCCTCGGGTATGCCCTGACGCCAGCGGCACAGGAAGTCTCCGATGAGAACACCGCCCAACGGAGGAATGAAGGTGCCGAGCAAGCTCAGGTAGTCGACCAGATGATTGTGCACACCGACGAGTGCGAGCACGGTCCCGATGACGCAGCCGCCGATGATGAACGGTGCCTTCCGGGGATGCCGGAACATTTCCGCGCCGGCGACGCCGAAGGCATATGCGGTGTCCGCGTTGCTCTTCCACAGGTTACCGAAGAGCAGAATCAGGCCCCAGCCGACGAGTCCCAGGTTGTAGAGAACCAGAACGAAATCGCCCTCACCGAAGGTGATTGCTCCGATCGCTCCGAACAGAATCATCATTCCGTTGCCGAGAAGGAACCCGATGATGCACGCCCACGCCGCTTGCGACCCGGATCGTGCGAATCGAGTCCAATTGGGTGCCTGTGTCCCCGCGGAGACGAAAGTGCCGACGACCGTCGTGATGGCGAGCGTGACCGTCATGGTCGTCGTGGGTGCGATCGACGTCAGACCGGCGAACCCACCGACCTCGTCGAGAGAGCGGGAGACCACCCAACATGCCAAGGCAATAATCAATGGCGTCGACACGACCGAGACCCAGTACATCCCGCGGTATCCGTAGCAGGCGGTGATGCACATGAGGATGCTCGCACCGATCATGACGGCCGCCCGTGCGGCATAGGACTCCCAGCCCAAAGCCTGCGAGGTGAGCTCACCGATGGTGCCGATGATGACGCCATACCAACCGATTTGCGTACCACCGAGGAGCAACGACGCGAGCTTGGATCCGCGGGTGCCGAAGCTGTAACGCGCCATGAGCACGGTCGTCAAACCTGTACGTGCACCGGCAAATCCCATCATGGCCACGTACGCGCCCAGAATCGCCGAGCCGGCGACGATCACCAGGATGAGGGTCCAGAAACTGAACGCCGTGCCGAGTGCAGCGCCGGCCAGCATCGTCGGAGTGAAGATGGTGAAGCCCAGCAGAACGATGGCCAACGAGAAGAACGGCTTGCGGGCACTGCGGGGCACGGGCGTGACGGGGTAGTCCAGGTCTACCGGTTCGTCGGCCTTCTGTGCGGTGGATTCGTGATCGGCTCGGTTGCTCATGCCTCCTCGCCGATGTCTTCGAGCCACAGGCCTGGGCGCTCCGCCAACATGCGTTCCATGAGCTGCAGACAGGCGGGGTCGTCGACGACGTCGAGCTGTACTCCATGCTCGCGCAACAGACTCTCCGACATCTCGAACGAGCGGTTCTCGCCGATGACGATTCGCGGAATCTCGTACAGCAATGCGGTTCCCGCACACATGAAGCACGGGGACAGGGTGGTGTAGAGAACGGACTTGCGGTACACCGATGCCGGTAGTCGCCCCGCTCGCTCGATGCAGTCGGTTTCGCCATGACGAATTGCGCTGTCCATCTGCACGCGTCGGTTCCGTCCCACCGCCAGAACTTCGCCGTCGTGCACGAGTGCCGCGCCGATGGGAACGCCGCCCTCCTCCCAGCCGATCTGTGCTTGTTCGATTGCAAGTCCGAGGAAGTACTCGTCGGTGTGCGCGGGATCGGTCAAGGGGTCCTCCTGAAGTGTCTGCGAACGGTGAGGGTGATGCGTGCCATCAGTCGACCAGGCCTCGCACAGATTGCCAAGGGACAACGTGTCACTCGAGCAATAGTCGATCTGGAGCACTGTGTCCCGCCGGCGGAGCATGAACGAATGCTGCCGACTCTGCGAAACGTTCTGGCGCTGCCGTCTTTCGAAGCGGCTGCTGTCGAGGTACTCACGGGCTCACCCGACACCGTGGTCGTCCGCTGGGTGCATTCGTCCGAGGTCTACGAGATGGGCGGCTTGCTGTCGGGCGGAGAGCTGTTGTTGACCACCGGACTCGGCCTCCAAGGGCGATCGGCCCAACAGCTGACCGCCTACCTCGACCAACTGGCCGACGCGGGATGTGCCGCTCTTGCAATGGAAGTCGGGCGCTCATTTCTCGTGGCACCGCCGGAATTGGTCGAGGCCGCGCGTCGCCGAGGGGTGGCGTTCCTGACGCTGCACACGATCGTTCCCTTCGAGCGGATGGTCGAGGACTTCCACGACCTCGTGATGAGGCGCCGGCTCGGAATGCAGCGCACCGGCGAGCCGGTCTGGCATCAGCTCATGGACCTCGTCGTGGCGGGGCAGGGCATGACTGCCCTACTCGACGCGATCGCACGGCTGGCCGGCTGTGGCGTCGATCTGCTCGACGCGGAGGGCCGCGTCGTCGAACACAACGCTACCGCTGCGCCGCGATCGGCCGATGAAAAAACGGTCCTCGACGTGCGCGGACCCGCGGGCTCGCTCGGTCGGCTCGTGCTGGCCGGACGGACCACTGCACGGCGCTCGGCCATCGGTCACTGCGCGGCCGTCGCGGTAGCTCTTGAACTCGGTCGACATCCAGGCCTCGGTCCCCGACAGTCCCGTGCACAGGCCGTGATCACCGATCTCGTGGGAGGCACGTCGACCTCACACGGTGACCTGGTCGAGCGCCTCGGCGCAGCCGGTTGGGCACCCACCGAAGGCCACCATGTTCTGGTGGCCGCCGTCGACGTCGATCAACGAACTCCGGCGCGCGAGCTGTTGATTCCGGTTCGAGAGGCGGTCGAGTCCGTCCTCGGGCGGTGTTTGGTCGGGGTGGCTGCAAACCACGTCGTCGTGCTCGCGCAGGGCTGGGTGCAGCCGTCGCCTGCGCGAGTTCGCTCCGCGTTCAACGAGATCGAGGCTCTGCTCCGCGGCGGATCTCATGGTTCAGCATTGCGCACGATCGGTGCGTCGGCTGCGGTTCTCGGGTTGTCTCACATCTCCGATGCGATCGGCCGAGCGCGTGAGGTGGTCCAGATCGCGCGGCGCTTCGGAACTCGCACCGGTGTTCTGTGCGCTCGCGATGTCGGTGTTCAACGGTTGCTGGGCGCGTGCGTACCGGCCATGATCACGGAGTTCGTCACCGAACAGCTCGGTGACGTGATCGCTTTCGACACCGAGCACTCTGCCGATCTCGTGCGAACCCTCGATGCCTTCGTGGCGAACGGCGGTAGTAAAGCCCAGACCGCGATCGGACTGGGCATCAGGCGACAGTCTCTCTACGCCCGGTTGTCTCGACTCGACACGCTCCTGGGCACCTCGCTCGATGATCCGACGCACCTGGCCGGTCTGGGACTCGCTCTGACGGCGTGGCGTATGCAGACAGGTGTTGACCCGCAGGCCGCATTCGCGCGTACATCGCGCTGCGGAAGCTGACCCCACTCGATCGGGAACGTCGTGGATCCGGTCCTGTGAGTCCCCAACCTGTGTGCCCATCTCGCGTCCGTCATTGTTACGGTCTTATTTCACATTCCTCACATAGGAGACGCACGAGTGTCGACGCGAGACCAGATCGAGACGATCTACCAGCAAGTTCGCGCGCGGAACGCGGGGGAGCCCGAGTTCCATCAAGCGGTGACCGAGGTGTTCGACTCGCTTCGAGTGGTGGTCGATCGCAGTCCGGGTTACGCCGACGCCGGGTTGATCGAGCGTTTGTGTGAGCCGGAGCGTCAGATCATCTTCCGTGTTCCGTGGATGGACGACGCCGGCGCAGTGCACGTCAACCGTGGCTTCCGAGTGCAGTACAACAGCGCCCTGGGGCCGTACAAGGGTGGATTGCGGTTCCACTCCAGCGTCAACCTGGGCATCGTCAAGTTCCTGGGTTTCGAGCAGATCTTCAAGAACGCACTGACCGGGCTCCCCATCGGCGGCGGCAAGGGCGGCTCCGACTTCGACCCCAAGGGCCGATCCGAAGCCGAGGTCATGCGGTTCTGCCAGTCCTTCATGACCGAGCTGCACCGCCACATCGGCGAGTACACCGATGTGCCCGCCGGCGACATCGGCGTCGGTGGCCGCGAAATCGGTTATCTCTTCGGGCAATACAAGCGTCTGACCAACTCCTACGAATCCGGCGTGCTGACCGGCAAAGGCACCTCGTGGGGTGGTTCGCAGGTACGCCGGGAAGCCACCGGCTACGGCGTCGCCTATTTCGTCGCAGACATGCTCGAGACGCTCGGCACCTCACTGGATGGCAAGACCGTCGTCGTATCCGGGTCCGGAAACGTCGCCATCTACGCGATCGAGAAGGTGCATCAACTCGGCGGCACGGTGATCGCATGCTCGGATTCCTCGGGCTACATCGTCGACCCCAACGGCATCGACCTCGAACTGCTCAAAGACATCAAAGAGGTGCGACGCGAACGCATCAGCGCGTATTGCGAGACCGTCGACGGAGCATCGTTCATCGAGAACGGCTCGATCTGGGATGTGCCGTGCCAGGTAGCAATGCCCTCGGCCACGCAGAACGAACTCGATGCCGACGCGGCGAAAGTCCTCGTCTCCAACGGCGTGAAGGTGGTGGCCGAAGGGGCCAACATGCCGACCACACCGGAGGCCGTCCAGATCTTCCGCGACGCCTCAGTGGCGTTCGCACCTGGCAAGGCGGCCAATGCCGGAGGAGTGGCCACCTCCGCTCTCGAGATGCAGCAGAACGCATCTCGTGACTCGTGGAGTTTCGAGTACACCGACGAACGCCTCGCCGCGATCATGCACGGAATCCATCACCGAACCATCGCGACCGCCGAGGAGTACGGCAAGCCGGGCGACTACGTCCACGGCGCGAATATCGCCGGTTTCATCAAAGTCGCCGACGCGATGATCGCTCTCGGCATCGTCTGAAGCACCGGCCTCATCACCGACTGGCTTTTTGTTTTCTTTCGGCTACAGTCGGCTGCACGAGCTCGAACCGAAAGAAGGTGTGTCGCTGTGATCCCCGATGGAGCAGAGGTGCGGTAGCGTTCGCGCTTTCGTCACCTCGTTCGATCCTCGGTCCCTCGACTCCGTCCTGGACCCGATTGCAGCGCCACCTCTTTCGACCACCGGCCGTTCTGATCGCGCTCGGTAAAGCCCCTCCGTCGGCGCATCGAGAAACAGCGGTCATCGAATAGTCATCTCGAATCGGCGGGCGCAGTTCTGCGTCCGTGCATCGCGCAATGACGTGCTGCTCGAGCACTCTCACAACCCCAGTCACACAGGAGAAACCGTGACCACTATCGATCACCTGCCGTTCGACACACCCGCACCCCGTGAGCAACAACTGCCGGAGCTACTGGAGAGCCGAGTGATGGCTTTCAACAACGTTCTGGTGCAACGTGCTTCGGGTGACCTGGACAACAACGACGCGTACCACCGCGCTCGCGCCGAGCTGCAGCGCATCGATCGCACGATCGCAGAAGTGAAGAGCCGCATCGCAGATTCGGACGCATCGAAGACCATCGACCGCGATATCGCCGGCCCAGGATCTGCTGTCACCGTCATGTTCGATGGTGACGAGAAGGACGTGGACACCTTTGTGCTGGTCGAACACGCGATGGAGAGCAGCGGCCGAACCTGCTCGACCGCTTCACCTTTGGGCGCTGCCTTGGACGGGAGTCGAGTGCGTGACGTACGCACGTACTCGCTCCCCTCCGGTGCCGAAAGCACAGTGACAATCCTGGGCATCACCTGGCCGTGAGGGTGTTGCAGTGGCCTGCTCGTCGAGAAACGACTAGCTGATCAGCGCACGCACCGGCGTCGGCTCCCGGCCCAACAGGGCTGCGGTGACGGCACTCCCGGCCAGAAAGTCTCGGTCGTCGTAGAACTCGAACATTGCCCCGAGTCGATGTTGCTCATCGGCGGACATCGAGTCGCTGTGCAGCCTCATCCATTCATCGACACTCGAGGACCTGGAAGCGACCACACGGCCGGTGGCCACCTCGACCAGACGAACCACGTCTCGGACACTGAGCGCTTCCGGCCCACCGAGCTCGTACGTCGATCCGTGGTGAATGTCCGCACCCTCGACCAGAATCCGGGCTGCCACCTCGGCCACATCGTCGAGGCTGATGAACGAGAACGTGGTGTCCAGGCTGTAGGGCACAGCAAGATCGGTACTGGTGCCGGTCAGAACCGCCTCGAAGTTCTGCGCATAGGCGCACGGCTGCAGGATGGTCCAGTGCAAGCCCCGCTCCGAACTGAAAGCACGTAGCGCTTCCTCGCAGCGGGCCTTGTCCATGTGATGCGGCATCCTCGGGCTGTAGGGCCAGGCCACCGAGTGATACACGACGTGGTCGACCCCTGCCGACGCCGCCGCGTCCAGCGCCCGCACGAGTAGAGCCGGCTCGTCCGGATGCACATTGGGCGCAATGAAGTACGCCCCGCGGCACCCGGTGAAAGCCTCGACCAATCCATTACCGGTCTCCAGGTCCACCGGAAAGTCCGGAGCAGAACGACTCAGCCGCCGTACCACCGCCACACCGTCGAGTGCAGCTGCGACGGCTCGTCCGGTCTTACCCGTGGCACCGACGATCGCGATGTCGGTGCCACGGGAAACGTCGAGAGTCATCAGGTGATCTCAGCGATCGATGAAGTCGTACTCGGCGAACTTCGCACCACCGGAAAGCTGCTCGTATCCCGGTCCACGATCGAAGAACGGCTCATCGAGGCCGCGCGCATTGCGCATCTCTGCACGCAGCTTCTCCGAAGCCTCCACATCCGCGGTCGCCGTGGCCTCGGCAATGACGACGCCGTAGTCCTTGGCCGCGAACTCGCGAGAGACTTTGCCCCACAGCACGTCCTGCTCCACCGACTCGATGGGACGCTCGAGCGGATCGCCCCAGCCGCCGCCACCCGTCGTGCGGATACGGATGGTGTCGCCCGCCAGGATCGGCTCGGCATCGGTCAACGCGTCGAACTCACGCTCGTTGGGCTGACCCGGATTGAGCGTCACCGAGAACGATCCGCCGGCCTTGCCGCCCTTGACGCCCCAGCACGCGAGAATCGAACGGTCGGCGATGGACATGAAGTGCGCATCCTTGAGCATCCGGATGTGCTTCTCGTAACCGAGGCCGCCGCGGTAGCGTCCGGCACCGCCGGAATCCGTGGCCAGACCGAGCTTTTCGACGATGAACGGGAAGCGGCTCTCGGTGAATTCGGTCGGCAGGTTCCGCGAATCGGGCACGACGTGGATGGTGTCTTCACCGTCCGCGTAATGCCGTCCACCGGAGCCGCCGCCGAGCACCTCACGCATGAGGTACGAGTTGCCGTCGAAGTCGTCGCCGTACACACCCGTGTAGCGGATGGTCTCCTGATCGGCAGGCATGTTGCCGTCCACAGCTTTTGCCACGACGCCGGCGAGCACACCGAGCAGACGCAGGATGACGAATGTACGAGCGTTGGTCGGAGCCGGGAAGATCGGGGTGATGAGCGTGCCCTTCTCGGGGAACTTCATCTCGATCAGCGGGATGACGCCCTCGTTGACGTCGAGCTCGGCCATGCGCTCGGGGGAGTCCGCGAGGTTGCGGAGCACCGGCGCAAGCCATTTGGCCAGGAAGTTGCCGTCGGCGTAATCACCACAGTGGTTGATCGGGCCCTTGGCCTGCGGTCCGGTGCCGGTGAAGTCGAGGATGAGTCGCTCGCCGCGCTCGTCCTCGGGACCGGTCTTGGTGAGTGTGATGCGCTGAACGTGCAACATGGGCTCGTCGACGCCGTCGTGCTCGGCGTAGTCCTCCCAGGTGTATTCACCTTTGGGGATCTTGCTCAGGATCTCGCGACGGTAGATCTCGGTGGTGGCATCCATCATGGAGTCGAAGCACGCCTCGACGGTGTCGATGCCGTAGCGCTCGTACAGCTCCGTCATCCGCCGCGCACCCATCAGGCACGCGGAGCATTCGGCGTCGAGATCGGCGGCTAACGCGTCGGGCATGCGCGAGTTGCGCGTCATGATGGTCAACGCAGCCTGGTTGGGTACACCCTGATCCCACAGCTTGATGGGCGGAACCATCAGGCCCTCTTCGTACACGGTGGTCGCACCGGATGGCATGGAGCCGGGGCAGCAGCCGCCGATGTCGTCGTGATGGCCGAAGGCCTGCACGAAAGCAACGACGGACGGCTCGGTGTCGCCGGGCTTGGTGGCGAACACCGGCACGGTGACACAGAGGTCAGGGAGGTGGCCGATGCCACCCTCGGAGAGATAGACGTCGTTGTGGAAGTAGACGTCGCCCGGCTTCATGGTCTCGAGCGGGAAGTCGCGAGCCACCGGATGCACCAACGCGGAGTACGAGCGACCGGTGAGCTTGCGCAGGTTCCGGTCGTGAATTCCGGCGCGAAAATCGTGGGCGTCACGAATCATCGGGGACCGCGACGTCCGCGAAATGGCCGTCTCCACTTCCATTTCGACGCTTGCGAGGTAGCCGGCCACGATCTCGACGAGAACGGGATCAGGCGCAGGCGCGTCGACCGGAGAGAGCCGGTAGGGCTTGTTGTTCACCATGTCGATGACGGTCATCAGTTCGCTCCGTTCGAGTCGAGAGTGCGGGTGATGCGGACGTTGCCGAACGTGTCGATGCGGGCGGAGAAGCCCGGATCGATCGGCACGGTGGAGCTGAATTCTTCGATTACGGCCGGTCCGGTGATCGTGTCACCGGCACCGAGATCCGCACGGCTGTAGATCGCGGTCTCGTGCCAGCCGTCGAAGTACGCCTGACGCGTTCCGGTGCGGGCACTTTCGGCTCCGGTGCCGGCGGCGATCTCCGACAGCACGGGGCGCTTGATGGGGCCGATACCGCTGACCCGCAGGTTGACCCACTCGACAAACTGGCTCTGATCGCCGCGGAAGTCGTAGCCGTACAGCTCGCGGTGAGCTTCGTGGAAGGCCTCGGCTGCTTGATCGATCGTGGCCTGGGTGATCTCGCCGTCGGCGATCGGGACACGCACCTCGAAGGCCTGACCGAAGTAGCGCAGGTCGGCCGAGCGTGCGTAGCGACGATCCTCGGCCGCGAAGCCTTCACCGGCGAGCGCCTCGTCGGCCCGAGATGCCAGCACTGCCAGCTCCGATTCCAGATCCTCCGCGCGCAGACGGTCGTGCCGACTGACGTGCGTCTGCACGTAGTCGTTGCGCACATCGACGGTCAGCAAACCGAACGCCGAGACGTTGCCCGGGTTCAGCGGCACCAGAACGTCTTTCAGACCCAGGATGTCCACCAGGCGGCAGGCGAGCAGCGACCCGGAGCCGCCGAACGTGACGAGGGTGAAGTCGCGGACGTCGAGGCCACGCTTGACCGAGATCTGCCGCAGCGCATTGGCCTGGTTCCAGGCCGACACCTCGAGGATGCCGGTGCCGCAGGCTTCGACTTCGAGCGAGAGCTGGTGCGCGAGGTCTTCGATGCCCTTGCGTGCCAGGTCGGTATCGAGGGGGATCTCGCCGCCGAGCAGGTGGGGAGGAATGCGGCCGAGCAGGACGTGGGCATCGGTGATGGTGGGCGCGGAGCCGCCGTTTCCGTAACACATGGGCCCGGGATCGGCACCGGCCGAATGTGGCCCGACGCGCAGCGTTCCCTCGGGTGTCATCCAGGCGATCGAGCCGCCGCCCGCGCCGACGGTGACGACGTCGATCATCGGGATCTTAGACGGGTAGTTGCCGACGCGTCCCTCGGTGGTCAGCGCGGGCTCGCCGCGGACCACGACGGTCACGTCGGTGGAGGTGCCGCCACCGTCGCAGGTCAACACCTGTTCGACGCCTGCCGCGCTGGCCACCAGGGCCGCACCCAGCGCGCCGGCGGCCGGACCCGACAGCACGGTGGTGATGGGCTGGTGCACAACCTCTTTGGCGGAGAGGACGCCGCCGTTGGACTTCATGACGTAGAACGGCACGTCGCGTGCATCACCGGATTCGGTGGCGAACTCCCGCAACCGGTTCGCGATGTTGTTGACGTAGCTGCGAATGTTCGGCTTCACGGCAGCGTCGACCAATGTGGTGATGGCGCGCTCGAATTCGCGGTACTCACGCAGCACCTCGGTGGAGATGGAGACCGTCGCCTCGGGGTATTCCTCGAGCAGGATGTCGCGGACACGCTGTTCGTGGTCCGGGTTGGCGTAGGAGTGCACCAGGCAGACGCCGAGGGTCTTGACCCCCTCTGCCTTGAAGAATGCTGCTGCCGCGCGCACATCGTCATCGTTGAGAGGGCGAATCTCGTTGCCGTCGAACGAGAGCCGGCCGCGGATGGTGCGGACGCGGTGTGCGGGCACGATGCGATCGGGCTTGACCCAGAAGTAGGAGTTGCCGTAGCCGTCGGGTACCGACTGGCGCGCGATCTCGAGTACGTGCTCGTAGCCCTCGGTGGTGATGAACCCCAGGTTCTCCACCTTGCCTTCGAGCAGCTTGTTGGTAGCGACAGTGGTGCCGTGGCTGACGGCGCTGAGCGAATCGCCGGATACGCCGAGCTGGCGCAGTACCTTGTCGATGCCGGTCAGGAATCCCTCGGCCGGATCACTCGGCGTCGACGGAGTCTTGGTGGTCACCATGGCTCCGGACTCCTCGTCCACTGCCACGACGTCGGTGAATGTGCCACCGGTGTCGATACCGACCCGAATCTTTCGTGGTTCCACGCTTCCTCCTCGATATGGTTCGTAGGCCACGCGTCCGTTGATCGGATCGGCGGGTACCTGACGTGTACTCACATTCGACCCGTTCTGCGTCTCAGTATCTTTGGCACAAGGTGCCAAACTCCGGCCGAGCATTTGAGCTTCGCGCGCCCTGCACCGGCGTCGAATTGGCAGTACTTGCAACGACAAAGGCCGCTCACCCCCGATGGTTGGGATGAGCGGCCTTTGTCGTGAGCCGTGACGGCGCGGAGCTACCGGTGACAGGACGAGCGAGTGAGCAGTCCGCCCAACACGACTCCGGCCAGTGCGAAGCCTGCGCCGGCTGCGGCGGCCAGCAGTGTGCCGCGGACGGACTGCGCGGCGACGGGTGCACCGGCACTCACAGCGCGTCCGGCCGCGACAGGCAGGGCAGTGGGGGTGCTGCCGGAATCGCTGGCTGATACCTCCGCGGGCGCAGCAGCGGCCTCCGGCACCCCGTTGGCGATGACGCCGTCGAGACCGTTGAAGAACACCCCGGCCATCTTCTTGGCGACACCGGTGATCATGCGCTGACCGACCCCGCCGACCATGCCGCCGACCACGGCGTCGGCGTCGTAGCTGAGCATCGTGCCGCCGCCCTCGGTGGGCTCGAGCTTGATGGTGACGTCGGCGCGCACCGTGCCCGGTGCGCCGGCACCGGAGGCGGTCATAACGAACGATTCGGGCCGATTCTGTTGCGAGAGGACAACTTCACCGTCGTAGGTGCCCTTGATGGCTGCGACGCCTGCGGTGATCGAGAGCTTGTAGTGATCGTCGCTCAACTGCTCGAGCGACTGCACTCCGGGGATGGTCGCGGCCAGTACCCGGCCGTCCTGCATGCTGTCGTACACCTCGGCGGGAGGTGCGGCCAGCGTGGCGGTTCCTGCGATTCTCATGAAATCTCCTCGGTTGTCTGAGCGACCGCATGGGTCAGCCGCAGCTCGTACAGGTCGGACGGTGAAATGGGCATCGAGGTGATCGAAAAGCCTTCGGCATCTTCGACAGCGGCCGCGATGACGGCGCTGGTGGGGATGACGCCGGCTTCGCCGGCACCCTTCATGCCCAACGGATTGAGCCCGGACGGGGTGACGGTGTGGTCCATCTCGATCGTCTCGGGAACTTCGGTGACGAACGGCATCAGGAAGTCCATGAACGAGGCGTTCAGGAGTTGCCCGTGCTCGTCGTAGGCGATCTTCTCGTACAACGCTCCGCCGATTCCCTGGGCGACGCCGCCGTGAATCTGGCCCTCGACGATCCGAGGGTTGATGACGTTGCCGCAGTCGTGCACCACCGCGTAGCGCTCGACGTGGATCTCGGCCGTCACCGGATCGGTCTCGACGATCGCCGCGTGGATGCCCGACGCGAACGTCGAGCGCGGGGGAGAGTAGTAACCGGTGGCTTCGAGGCCCGGCTGTTCGCCCTCCGGCACCGGCGGGATCGTCATGTCGGTGTCCATCTTCGCGAACCCGGTGGCCTGCCTCGACTCCTTGTCGAAGGCATAGCGCAGCGGATTGGACAGTACGGCAACAACACCGAGGGAGATGGACGTGCCCTCTGCTCCGGGTTCGGTGCCGATCTTGCAGACGTAGCCCCCGCGCAATTCGAGCTCGACGGGGTCGAGATCGAGGGCACGCCCGGCGATGACCTTCGCTTTCTCGGCGACCATCTGCGCGGCCACGTGGAACGCCGAACCGGACATCACCGCACCACGGGAGGCGAATGTGCCGACGGCATAACCGAATCGACGAGTATCGCCGGTGGTGATCTCGACGTCGGCGATGGAGACACCAAGGTCATCGGCGACGATCTGCGCGAACGTCGTCTGATGGCCCTGGCCCTGCGTCGTCAAGCCCGTTGCGCCCTTGATCTTTCCCGAGTTCTCGATGAGCACGTGCGCGCCCTCGTACGGCCCCGGGCCGGTGCCCTCGACGTAGGCACCGACACCGATACCGACGGTGCGGCCCTGCGCGGCTGCCTGCTTCTTGTATTCGGGGAAGCCGTCCCAGTCGATCAGCGCCTTGAGCTTGTCGATGCCGGCCTGGTAATCGCCGGTGTCGTAGATCAACGGTCGACCGTCCTGGAACATCAAACCGAAGTCGTAGGGCATCTCCTCGGGCCTGATGAGATTCTTCTCGCGTACCTCGAGTCGGTCCTTGCCGAGGTACTGGGCGATGGCGTCCATGGACCGTTCCATGGCGAACACACCCTGTGGGCGGCCCGCTCCTCGATACGGAATGACGATGACGGTGTTGGTGTACAGCGAATAACCGTTGCAGCGGAACGAGACCGGCTTGTAGGGTCCGAGCACCTGCGTGGCGGTGTTGATAAGCACGATGATGCCGTAGGGCAGGTATGCGCCGTTGTCGTGCCAGACGGTGAAGTCGAAGGCCAGCAGCCGTCCCTCGTCGTCGAAACCGAGGGTGACCTCTTGGACCTGTGCACGTTCGTGCGCACTCGAGATGAAGTGCTCGCGGCGGTCCTCGACCCACTTGACCTCGTTGGAAATACCGGCGCGACCGAGCTGTCGGGCTGCCCACGTCACCATGACCTCCTCCGGCCACGGGTGCATGATCTTGACGCCGAAGCCGCCACCGACATCCGGGGCGATGCAGTGAATCTTGTTCATCGCCATTCCGAGTCGCGCCGCGACGGCCGCGCGCACCGACGTGGAGGTCTGTGTGGACGACCAGAAGGTCAGCGTCTCCTCGTCACTGTCCCAGCGCGCGTAGACGCCTTTGCCCTCCATCGGCATCGCCGCCGAACGCTCGATGTTCAGGTCGAGGGTGATGCGGTGTGGTGCGGCGGCCAGTTCGGCGTCGATGTCTCCGAAACCGTGCTGCAGGTGCGCGGCCACGTTGTCCGGAACGTCGTCGTGTACTCGGCGAGCCGCGACGCGCGCGGTGTCGATGCCGACCACGGGTTCGAGGATGTCGTAGCGGACGTCGATGACCGCGCAGGCATCCTCGGCCACGTAGCGGTTCGTAGCGATGACCATGACGATGGCCTCACCGACGTGGTTGACCTCGTCCTTGGCGAGAGGAAAGCCGTTGCGTGGAGCCACGATTGCCGGATGGGGGATCAGCAGCGGCAGCCCTTCGGCCATCTCGGCGGAGTCCGCTTCGAGATCGTCGTAGGTGTAGACCGCATGCACGCCCGGCATGGCCAGCGCGTCGTCGATATCGATGGCAGTGATGCGTGCATGTGCGTGCGGGGAGCGTACGAAGGCAGCGATCAGCGCCCCGTGACCGAGATCGTCGAGATACTTGCCCTTGCCGCTGAGCAGGCGCTCGTCCTCCGACCGCGACAGCGGTTGGCCGAACAGAGGAGCGGTGTTGGTGGGAGTGTGCGGCGGTGCGGTGCGCGTGGTGCTCATGCTCGGCCCATCCGTCCGCCGACGGGACTGGTGGATCCGCGTACCTTCCGGTCGAGTGCGGCACGACTCGACTCGTCGTCGGGACCGAGCGGAAACTCTCCCGCCCGTTCGCGTTTGATCTCGGCGGCGCGCAGCACCGAGGCCTTGATGTTCTGATAGCCGGTACACCGACAGATGTTGCCGGCGATGGCCTCGGTGGCTTCCGCCTGCGTCGGCGAGTCGTTCTCTTCGAGGAACGCGGCGATCGTCGTGACGAATCCCGGTGTGCAGAAACCGCACTGCAGACCGTGGCAGTCCTTGAAGGCCTGCTGCACGGGATGCAGAGTGCCGTCCGGCTCGACGAGGCCTTCGACCGTGGTGACGGTCTGGCCTTCTAGGCTGGCAGCGAGCATCAGGCAGGCCCGGACGGGCTTGCCGTCGAGAAGCACGGTGCACGCGCCGCACACGCCGTGCTCACATCCGACGTGGGTGCCGGTCTGGCGAAGGTCGTGGCGGATGGCGTCCGACGCGAGGGTGCGGGCCGGGACGACGATCGTCTGCTTGGTTGCGTTGAGGGTGAACGTCACCTGTACGTGTTGTTCACCGGTCTCCGCCATCAGATCGTCCAAGTGCTGTTCGATATCTGTTGTCTTCATCAGTGGTTCACTCCGGAATCGGCGTGCTGCGGGTGAGCGGACTTCGACGACGCGCCGTCGACTGCGGCGGCCATCACCACCCGTGCGGTCAGTGCTGCGACGAGTTGCGATCGGTACGCCGCGGTGGCATGAATATCGGACTCGGTCTCGACGCGTCGACGTGCGTCCTCCGACAACGCGTTCCACTTCGGATCACGTGCGTCGGACACAGCGGCCCCACCGATGACATCGGAGTAGTCGACGACCTCGCCGAATTCTCCGGCGGATACGTAGGTGACGTGCGCGGTGCGCACCGCGTTCTCGGCAACGGTGACGCGGGCCGCGACCCCGACGAGCGCGTAGTCACCGTGGCGTCGCGCAACCTCGTCGATGGCCGTGCCCTCGCCGGATCTGGCGGCGGGAACCGTTGCGGCGATCGCGATCTCGTCGGTTTCGAGCGAGGACTCCAACGGCCCGAGAAACAGATCCTTCGCCGCGATCTCCCGGCGGCCGCGGACGGACTGCACCGTCAACGAACCGTCGAGCAACCGGATGACGGCAGGCATCTCGGCCGACGGGTCTGCATGGACGATCGATCCGACGGTGGTCCCACGGTTCCGGATGGTCGCGTGGGCCACCAGCTGCAGTGCCCGTCCGAGCAACGGCTGCGTCCGGGCGGCAGCCCGGTTCGACGCGAGCGACGCGTGCGTGGCCAGAGCCGCGAACGTGACGCCCGAGTCGGTCGACCCGGTGATGTCGTCGAGACCGTCGATACCGGTGATGTCGATCAGGTTCCCAGGAGCGGCCAGGCGCATCGACAGCATCGGAATCAGGGATTGCCCGCCGGCGAGTACCTTGCCGTCCACCTCGGCCAGAATCCGGCACGCCTCCTCGATCGACCGCGGCCGATGGTATTTCAATGGAGAAGGTTTCATATCCCGATCCTGCCTGCCTGTGCCTGGAAGTGTTTCGTCAAGAGGTGACAAACGTCACGCCCCAGTGTTGCAATCGCTCGTCACCGCAACGGCTTCAGGGTGTCGACCTCGCCGGCAACCCCGTCTCCGTCGTTACCGTCGGAACGTGCTGTGGTAGAGGAGGATCGATGCCGAGGCGACGCGTCGACCGGTGTCTTCATGTGGGCCGGGGCAATGCGAGCGCACAGGTGGTGGAGCCCTATGACGACGATCGTGCCGAGGGAGATACCGCTCAACGAGAACGAATCGCTGAACACGAGCGAGGTGTCGCCGATCGCGATGATCAGACCCGCGGCAACCGGCATCATGTTGAGCGGGTTGCCGAAGTCGACACCGTTCTCGCGCCAGATCTTGGCACCCAGCAGACCGATCATGCCGTAGAGGACAACGGTGATACCGCCGAGTACGCCGCCGGGGGTGGCCGAGATCAGCGCGCCGAACTTCGGCGAGAATCCGAGGATCATGGCGATGATTCCGGCCGCCGTGTATGCCGCCGTCGAATAGACCTTGGTCGCCGCCATGACGCCGATGTTCTCGGCGTAGGTCGTCGTCGGTGAGCCACCGACCGAGCTGGCCATGACCGTTGCGATGCCGTCGGCAGCGAGTGCCCGGCCCATCATCGGGTCGAGATCGTCGCCGGTCATTTCCGCGACAGCCTTGACGTGCCCTGCATTTTCGGCGATCAGCGCGATGACACCCGGAAGGACGAGAACGATGAAGGCGAGACTGAACGACGGTGCGTGAATGCCGACGATGCCGTTGGCCTCGTCGCTGAACGGCGGGAGCCCGAACCACTGCGACGCCTCGACACCCGACCAATTGACGCGGAAGTGCTCGGTGACCTCGCCGGCCGTGGCGTCGTAGGACGTGATGGGCCCGGATACGAGGTCGAGGATCCAGGACAGTGCGTACCCGAACACCAGCGACAGCAGAATCGCGATCCGTCCGAGGAACCCGCGCAACGCCACGCTCATGACGATGAGCACGAACATCACTGCGAGAGCGACCCATTGGTCCTGTGGCCAGTAGGTGCTGGCGACGACGGGCGCGAGATTGAAGCCGATCAACATGACCACCGCACCGGTGACGACCGGGGGCAGCACCCGCACCACGACGCCGCCGCCCATGAAGTGGATGGCGAGTCCGGCCAGTGCCAGGACGAGACCCGATACCAGGATGGCACCGGTGACCTCCGCTGACGTTCCACCCTGCGCTCGGATGGCGGCGACGCCGCCGACGAACACCGCGGACGTGCCGAGGTAGCTGGGGATGCGGCCCTTGACCATGAGCAGGAAGAAGATGGTGCAGAAGCCCGACATCAGAATGGCGAGTTGAGGATTGAGCCCCATGATGATGGGGAAGACGAATGTGGCCCCGAACATCGACACCACATGTTGGCCGCCGAGACTGATGGTGCGGCCCCAGTTCAACCGTTCGTTCGGCGCGACGACGTCACCCGGTCGAACATTCTTTCCGTCTCCGTGAATCTTCCAGATAGGCATGTCGAGCCTTTCTCCAACGTGTCGAACCGGGGTGGTTCGCGGGATGGGTAAAGCATTGTCCTGCAACGTTACTGACGCATTTCCGAATCGCTACGAGCGCAATCTGCCAAGCGCTCGATGGCGGGTCCGTCACATGTGGTGGTCGGTTCCGCGCATGGCCATGATTTTCAGTGCGAGGGATAGATCCAGGCGTAGATCGGCGCGATCGGTGAAGGGGCCCAGTATCTTTTCGAGTTTCGTTATTCGGTATCGCAAGGTGTTGTAGTGAAAGTGCAGTGCCCGAGCGGTTTCGGCGATGTTGATGTTGGTGGCCAGCAACGTTTCCAGGGTTCTGCGCATGTCGCGTGCTTCGTCGTCGTGCCCGGCGAGGTCGTGCAGGGTTTCCCGGGTGAACGATTCGAGCTCGTCGACGTTGTCCACCAGGCTCAGTAGTCGGAACACGCCGAGTTCGTCGAATGTGGTGACGGCCCAGTCCCCGGATACCTGACGGCCGACCTTCAACGCGGTACGCGCCTGGCCGTACCTGCTGGGGATGTCGGCCACCGTGGTGCACGGGCGCGAGATCCCGACCGTGAACGGTTGCCGACCACCGCCGCCGTCTCCGTGCACTCGTTCGACGATTTCGTGCACGTCCGCGACCGTCGTGGGACGTTCGCCCATGATGATGACGGTCTCGGTACCGAGGGCGGCGATGGCGGCCTGCGGATCTCGTTGTGCCAGAGCCCCTGCGAAAGCCGACATCTGCCGATCGACGAGTGGCCTGCGGCCGGGCGTCGGTTCGTCGTCGAGGTGTGGGATCGGTTCGATCGCGACGATCACCACCGGCCTGCCGAGATCCCAGCCGAAGCGTCGAGCATGCGCCACCGCGTGTGCGTGCTCGCCGCCTCGGCCCAGGAGGAGATCGCGTAGAAAATTCGATCGGTGTTTCTCCTCGACTGCCGACAGCGCGAGATCGCGAGTGACGACCATCGCCAACACGCCTGCGGCCGCGTCGGCGGTGTGCAGGTCCGATTCTGTCAAAGGCCGACGTGAGGAGAACAGGACGATGCGTCCGTGGTCGATTCCGTTGGCAGTGATGGCGCATACCGCGATCGAATTGCCCTGTTGCGAACGGAGACCGAGGCCGCCGTCGACGGAGTCGGTGCGCAGTCTTCCGGTGGGATCGAGGGCGGTGCTGGTGCGGAGGGCGTGCAGTTCGTCGTCACTGCCTGCCGAGGCAAGTTCGCGTCCGTCCACTGTGGTGATCGACACTGCCACATCGCATTCGACCGAGGTTGCGAATGCCAGTTGTGCCACGCCGCCGCCGGCGAGCGTGATGTCGGTCAATGCCCGGCGCAGACGTTCGGACCGAAACATCGCTCGTGCCTGCGTCTTTGCGTTGTCGCGTAGGCCCGCGGTGAGATCGTGCCCGGGGTCGAGTTCGCCGCAGACCTGAACCAGCGGCAGGCCCAGTGTCTCGGCACTCACGCCGACGCACTCCGGAACGGCGATGTCGTCGTCCACCCGCACCAGAATCCCGGCAACGCCGAGGGAATGGGCTCGGGACAGCAGCGCGTCCGTGGGCTCCGTCAGGTGCGTGAGGGCCTCGCTCGTCGTGGACAACAGGTCACCCGGCCGAATCCAGAACCGAATGCCGGCGGGGTCGTCGACATGATTGATTCTGCGTACCGGCCGGCCGAGGCCGGCGCGACCGGCGAGCACCGTGGCGTGCGCCAGCAGGTTCGAGCCCAGCACGGTCTCGACGGTATGGGGTACCTCCGTGGTGGGCGAGCGTCGCTCGTCGTGCAGTGTCAGCACCTGACGGCCGATCGAACGGGTGATGTCGCGTCGATCTCGGCAGCAGCATCGCGGTGGATCGGCCCACTGAGACTTCGCAATTCGAGCCCGGTCGTCTGCCGTGAGACCTTGAGGATCTCGGCCACGATGGAGATCGCCGTTTCCGGTGGAGTGGAGGCACCCAGATCCAGCCCGATGGGGGAGTGCAGGCGCCCCAGCTCGCTGTCGGTCACCCCGCGCTCGCCGAGCAGTTCCACCCGGCGGCGGTGGGTAGATCGACTGCCCAGCGCGCCCACGTAGGCGGCACCACTGCGCAGCGCAACCTCGAGCAGCGGAATGTCGAACTTCTCGTCGTGGGTGAGAACGGTGATGACGGTGCGCTCGTCCACCGGCGCAGTAGCGAGGAACGTGTGCGGCCACGCCACCACGACGTCGTGCGCGTCGGGGAATCGTGCTCGGGTGGCGAACACCGGGCGGGCGTCGACGACGGTGACGGCGAAGCCGGCGAACGTGCCCAGGCGGCACATCGCGGCGGCGAAATCGATGGCACCGAACACATACATCCGGGGCGGTGGCCCGAACAACTCGACCATGACGGATCGCGCGCCGTCGTCGACGATGTGAATGTCCAGGCCGGACTCGCCGCGGTGTAGTCGGTCGAGAACGGCGAGACTCACGCTCGAACCGTCGGACTCGATGTCGGTGAGTCCGTCGGGATCGACGGTTGCTTCCGCTCCCAGAACCGCCTGTCGCGTCGGGGCCCCGGTGGTGAGGTCGGTGAGCACGGCCACCGGCTCGCCGCTCGAGACCAGACGAGCGACGTCTTCGAGTGCCGCGCACGCGTCGCTGTCGATGAGACGAACGAACACCTCGATGGTGCCGCCGCACGTGAGGCCGACGCCGATCGCGTCGTCGTCCGCTACCCGGTAGGTCTCGCTCCTGGCCATGCCGTCGGCCAGGACGTCGTTCGCCAGCTCGTACAGGGCACCTTCGATGCAGCCCCCGGAAACGCTGCCGACGACCTGACCGGATGCGGCGACCGCCATTGCCGCACCCGCAGGGCGCGGCGACGACTGCCACGTACGTACCACCGTGGCCAGGGCGAACGGCTCACGTTCGCGCAGCCACGGGGCCACGTCGTCGAGAATGTCGCGCATGCCGCCGCCTTTCGACCGGATGAGTGATGCCCATCACGCTAGTTGCTGGCGCGGGCCGACCATGAAACACATTTCGACCAAATCGACAGCGGGTCGTTGTAAGAACCTGCCGTCGCGGTACGGATGGACGGACCGCGCGGGCTACGTCAGAGCGGCGGCGACGGCAAGAGCGTGATGCTCGTGCCACGGCTTGGCGATGATCTGTACACCGATCGGCAGACCGCTGCTGGAGGTGGCAACGGGAATCACCACCGAGGGCACCCCGAGGATGCTGATCGCTCGGCTGCTCGCCAACGCCTGCGACCACGACAGAGATGCACCGTCGACCTCGAAGCTCGTCTCACCGAGAGGAGGGGCGAGGATCGATGCAACGGGAAGTATCAGGACGTCGCCCATCGTGGACACCAGCTGGTGCTGCATCTCGGCGCGTCGAGCCCACAGTGCCTCGACGTCTGCGGCCGTGGTGGTTCGGACGGCAGCGAGGATGGCCCGGATGTTGGCGCTGAACTCGGCGGGGCCGTATTGCTCGATGTCCGTTTGGGTTTCGCAGGCCCGCATCTGTGTGAACAGCTCATGAGCGCCGTGTAGTTCGGTGCCCTCGTACGGCGTCACCGATCCGACGATCGGCTCTGTGCGTAGAGCTGCGGCCTCGACGGCAGCGCGGATCTCCGCATCGACCGGAATTGTGCCTTCACCTGTCGCCCAGCGGATATCGAGCTTGCGAGTGTCGACGTCCGCCGGGTCGAGCCACCTGTACTGCGGCTGCGACAGCACGCGCAGCAACAGGATCACGTCGTCGAGAGTGCGGGCCATGGGTCCGATGGTCTGCACGGTGCCGTGCATGGTCGCCGTATTCGTCAGCACTCGGTTGTTGCTCATGACACCGGGATACTGCCCCTCGGAGTCGATTCGGCCCGGTGTCGGCCTGATCGAGCACAGACCGGTGCAGTGCGCGGGCCACCGCACCGAGCCACCGAAATCGGTGCCCAGTCCCACCACGCTCATGCCCGACGCGATGGCCGCCGACTCACCGCCGCTGCTCCCGCCCGGTGACAGCTTCGTGTCGGCGGGGGAGAGCGGGTTGACGGTGTAGCCGAACAGGTCGTTGTGTGTCAGCCCGCTGGCACCGAACTCGGGTGTGTTGGTCTTACCGATCAGGATTGCGCCCTCGGCGCGCATCCGAGTAACGGCGGGAGCGTCGACGCGAGGGACGTTGTCCGCGAGCGCATGTGAACCCGCCGTGGTGCGAACTCCGGCGGTGGCGATCAGGTCCTTGACCGTGAACGGCACTCCGGCGAGGTCGCCGACCCGCTCGCCGCGGGCGATGCGGGCATCGATTCCGTCGGCTGCCAGTAGTGCCGATTCGGCAGCGACGGTGACGATCGCATTCAGCTCGGTGTTGATTCGGTCGATGTGTTCGAGGTGCTGCTCGGTCACCTCGCGTGCGGACACGGTGCCGGCCTGCACTGCTGCCGCGAGTGCGATGGCGTCGGTTCCGATCGAATTGCCCTCAGGCACTGAGTGTCTCCTCGGGTGGTGTCACAGCCCCTTCATCTCCGCGACCCGCAGTGCCAGCGCTACATCCAGGCGCAGAATCGGATCGGTGGTGAACGGGCCGACGATGGACTCCAGCTTGCCGATGCGGTAGCGGAGTGTGTTGTAGTGGAAATGCAAGACGCGGGCGGTCTCTGCGACGTTGCAGTTGGTGTCGAGCAGCGCCTGCAACGTCTGGCGCAGGTCGACGGCATCGGCGTCGTCGCCAGCGAGTGAGCCCAACACCTCGGTTGCGAAGGCCTGCAGCTCGGCTCCGTCAGTGACCAGTGACAGCAGTCGATGCACGCCGAGGCCGTCGAAATGCGCTACCGATCCGTTTCCGCGCATACGGCGTCCTACGACGACTGCTTTGCGGGCTTGATCGTAGGCGCGCGGAATGTCGGCAACGGAGTCGATGACGCGGCTCACGCCCGCGCCGAACGAGTTTCGTCCGCCGCCCTTGTCTCCGGCGACGGAGGCGATCAGATCCTCGACGACGTCCCGTTCGGTGCCGGGTTCGGCCGGCATCAGCGTGACGACCTCGTTGCTGAATCCGACGACGGGAGCCCGGCGATCGCGCCGGCGCACCACCTGCTGCCATGCCGCGGTCAGGCGCTCCTGCGGCAAGCGGCCGGACACGGCCGGCTTGACCGAATTGCTCACGGCCACTTCGGCAATCTCGTCCAATTGGGCAACGATGACGACCATGCTTCGATCCACGTCCCAGTCGAGCTGGGCGCAGTACTCGATGATCTGTTCGGGGGATTCGGTTGCGCCGTTGAGGACGTCACGCAGAAAATCGCCCCGAAACTTGGACTCGACGGCAGAGACAGCAAGCTTCTTGATGACCGCCAGCGCCACGACGGTGGCCGCGCGTTCGAGGGATTGCATCGTGACGGGACCGAGTCGTCCGGCGGCGGCGACTGCCACGATCAGTCCGTGGTCGGTACCGCCCGCGATGATCGGTGCGACGGCAATGCGGTGCCCGCTGTCGCCCGGGACCGGTTGCAGGCCTTCGTGGAGTCGTTCGGTGAGCAGGCGACCGGACGGGTCGAACAGTGGCATCTCTTCCAAGGCCGCGAGATCTGCGTCTGCTCCTGCTGTGGCCTGGACTCGACCGTCCGGAGTGCAGATGAGCACCGTTGCCTCGAACAGTGTGGCGACCTCGTCGGCGATCTGCGGTAGATCGCCGCCTTCGAGCACGATCGAGGTCAGGGCTCGATGCATGCGATCGGCGATATCCAACGCCCACGCCTGCCGGTCGACGAGGTGGGTGAACACCTCGGAGATGACCTCGTCGAAGCCGACATCTCGGCGAATGAGGAAGAGCGGCAGGCCGAGTCGATCTGCTGCCTCGATCATCGCAGCGGGCACGTCTCCGAAGTAGCGTCCTTCTTTGACTCCGAGCGCGGCCGCACCGCGTTCGGCAAGTCCTTCGACCAGCTCCACCAGGGCACCGGCATCGAACGGGCGGCCCGAATCTGCATGCCGCAGTGGGAAACCCGTTGTCAACAGCAGTTCGTTCGGTTTCACCCACGGCAGGATGTCGGGAACTTCGATGACGTTGACGCGTCGAACCACGTTCTCGAGTCCCTGCTCGCCCGCAACAAGAGTGGACCCGGAGAGGCTGGGGAGTGCAAGCAATTCTGCGACGGTGAGCGCGTAACTCGCCGACGCCGGGAAGTCTCGTACTCGTGGCCGAAGCGCACCGACCATGTCATCCATTGTTCAACAATACTGTGTAGGGCATGTCGCGACGGCGGGGGATCAGCCGACGTGCAGTGCCGGCGGGAGAACGCGCTCGACCCACCGCGAGGCCTGCTCGTAGGCATAGGCGAGCTGCAGAACCGCCCGGTCGGCACCGTGCCTGCCGATGATCTGAACACCCATCGGCAGACCGCGATCGTCGAACCCGACCGGGACGGCGGCGGCAGGAACACCGGTCATCGTCCAGGGCACCACCGTTTCCATCCACCGGTGATAGGTGTCCATGGGTCGACCCGCGATGGACTGCGGCCAATGTTGGTCCTTGTCGAACGGGAACACCTGAGCGGTGGGCGCGAGAACGAAGTCGTAGGTCTCGAACAATGTCGTCAGTGCGCTCTGCCAGTCGTTGCGAGCCTGCGCTGCCTTGGTGACATCGAGTGCGGTCAATGCGACGGCATGCTCCATCTCCCACAGCATTTCGGGCTTCATCAGCTCCCTCGTGCGCGGGTTCTCGTACAGATCGGCCATCCCGAGCTGCGCCCACCACCGCCACGTCAGGAACGAGTCCCAGATTTTCGCCGGGTCGTACGACGGCACGGTGCTCTCCACTGCGCAGCCGAGGTCCTCGAAGACGGTGAACGACGACTCGCACAGATCGAGGACACCGGGTTCGGTAGCCAGGTGACCGTTCCAGTCTCCGACCCACGCGATGCGGGCACCGCGGAAGCTGCGTTCGAGAGTGCGGGTGAAGATCTCCGGATCCTCGTCGATTCCGAGGGGCGCGTTGGCATCCGGGCCCGCCATCGTCGACAGCAGATGTGCGACATCGGTGACCGATCGGCCCATCGGTCCGGCGACCGCACCCTGGGCGATGAAGCCGGGCTCGGGAATTCGTCCCCACGACGGGCGAAAGCCGACCACGTTGTTGAAGGCCGCGGGGTTGCGCAGCGATCCCATGTAGTCGGTGCCGTCGGCGACGGGCAGCATGCGTAGTGCCAAGGCTGCCGCGGCACCTCCGCTGCTTCCGCCTGCAGTGCGCGAGGTGTCGTAGGGCGAGACCGTGGTTCCGTACACAGGGTTGTACGTCTGCGATCCGAACCCGAATTCCGGTGTGTTGGTCTTGCCGATGACGATGGCACCGGCCGCCTTCACACGGGCGACGAACAGATCGTCCGCCTCGGCGATGCGATCGGCGAAGATCGGTGACCCCGATGTGAACGGTAGCCCTCGGGCTGCCGACAGATCCTTCACCGCATGGGGAAATCCGTGCATCCACCCGAGATACTGCCCGTCCGAGAGCTGCCGATCTCGCTCGCGTGCCTCGGCCAGCAGCTCGTCGCGATCACGCAGGGCGACAATGGCATTGACCGTCGGATTGTGTGCCTCGATGTGGTCGAGGTACGCCGTCATGGTCTCGACGCACGAGACCTCGCGGCGCTTGATCTTGCCGCTGAGCTCGACCGCGTCGGACATCAGAAGTTCGGCAGCGGGTCCGACGGTGGTTGCCATGGTGGTTCCTTCGTTCGAGAGAGACGCAGAAGCAGGGAGGGCCGGACGCCGCGCGAACCCGAGAATGTCGGGTTCGCGCGGCGCTGTTCGATATCGAAACCGGTGCTATCCGAGGTCGACGATCGCGGCGACGGGTCCGCCACCTTCGGGGCCCTGGTGCGCTGCCGAGACCGAGACGAAGACCGCTGGGTCGCCGGTCACTGCTGCGGTGACGCCGCCGACGCACGCCTTGATCTGGCGGTGCCAATGGACGTCGGAATCGCCGAGCATGGCGTTGCGTCGTCCACGGACCGTACCGTCCTGGCTTGCTTCGCATTTGAGGAAGACGTTGACGAGCTTGCCGCCCAGATCCTTCGTGTGCGGTCGTTCGGGGAGTTCGAGACCGGCATCCTTGATCGCGTTCCAGATGCCGTCCTGATCGAGCGCGTCGTTCATCACGCTGTGTCCGATGCGGTACCGACCGCCGATTCCGCGAGTGTTACCCACGACGACGATCTGCGCACGGTCCAACTCGACGCCCGAGGAGCACGACGCCACCGAGGAGTACAGCTCACGACTGTGCATGACGTCCTCGTCGGTCGGCATATCGATCTCACCGAGCGCGACAGCGATACCGAGAGCGGTGCCGCCGTTGGACAGATCCATCGACTCGTGTGTCTGTTCGGTCCAGACGGTCTTGCCGCGGCTCTTGGCGTCACGGATGGTGTGGATCGTCAGCAGCGGGGTCTTGGTCTGCACGTAGTGCACGTCTGCTGGGTCGGTGATGCCGGCGTTGGCCATCGCATCCTTGACTGCCGCAGCCACTTTGGTGATCATCGCAGTGCGGCCGATGTCCTCGGGCATCAACTGCTCGCTCATCGCGACGCCGACCGTCAGTCGCGGCTGCTCGGTCTGCACTGCCTTGTCCGACGGTACGGTCGCGAAGATGGTGGCGTGGGGGCTGATGACTCCGTCGGTGCCACCGGACCAGACGATCGGAACCTCGCCGACATCGTGTGCGCTTCGAGTTCCTTTTGCGGACAACACTTCGCGGAATGCTCGGTCGGCGATGATGCGGGTGTAGTCGTTGACTCCGCCGTTGCCTTCGGTCTTACCGATGACTGCAATGACCCGGTCGGCGTCGAGCACCCCGTCGTCGATGAGCTTCGCCAGCTCGCTGGCATCGGACACGTTGTGGAGCGGGACCTTGCGGACCTCGATTGCGTCGGGCACTGAAATCTCCTTCATCGGGATCTGTGGGTACTGCAGAGTCGGCCGGCGTTCGCGCGGCGGGGGCTCGCCCCACGAACGTTATCGACCGTTGGACCGGGGGTGCACTGGCAAGCTTTGCCCAATCAGCGCACTTTTTTGGTTATCGGACATCCCCAGGTAGCGGTAGCGCTGCAGCCGGGAGGTCGCCAGTGCGGCAGGGTCGGCAGCGAGGAGTACGGCCAACTCGTGTTCGAGCACGGTACCGAGCCGAGACAGGAACGCCGCAGGTTCGTCGGAGGCATCCGGCCGTTCGGCCACGATCCGGTCGATGACGCCGTTACGGAGCAGGTCCAGGCTGCGCACTCCCTGCTCCTCTGCCATCTCGGCTGCGCGGTCGGTGGTGTGGAACTTGATCGCCGATGCACCCTCCGGCGGCAGTGGCGACAGCCAACCGTGCTGAGCACACAGCACCCGATCGGCGGGGAGCAGTGCGAGTGCGCCGCCGCCGGCTCCCTGGCCGAGCAGCAGGCAGATCGTCGGTGCCTTCAGTGTCGTGAGTTCGACCAAGCAGCGGGCGATCTCGCCCGCGAGGCCACCTTCTTCGGCCTCCTTGCTCAACGCGGCACCGGCAGTGTCGATGACTGTGACAAGGGGGAGTTGCAGCTCTTCCGCCAAACGCATTCCGCGTCGTGCTTCCCGGAGGCCGGCGGGACCCAACGGCTGATCGGCGAAAGTGCGGTCCTGGCCGAGAAGTACACACGCCGAGGCCCCGAACTTGGCAAGGGCCAGAAACAATCCGGGCTCGATCTCACCGGCTCCGGTGCCCTGCAACGTCGTTACCGTGTTCGCTGCCGATCGCACGAGGTGGCGTACTCCCGGCCGTTCCGGTCGTCGAGAACGACGGATGGATTCCCATGCAGGCACATCGTCGAGGTGCTCCAACGGGATGTTCGGAACCGGCGGAGGTGGCTCGTGTGGCGCACACAGGACGGCGAGCGCCGAAATGGCAACCTCACGGAGTTGCTCGGGAGGGACCACCGCGTCGACCAGGCCACGGGCGGCGAGGTTTTCGGCTGTCTGCACTCCCTCGGGAAACTTTTCGCCGTACAGCGCCTGATACACGCGCGGACCGAGAAAGCCCAGGAGCGCACCCGGTTCGGCCGCAGTGACGTGGCCGAGTGAGCCCCACGAGGCAAGTGCTCCGCCGGTCGTGGGATGGCGAAGGTAGACGGCGTAGGCGAGACCCGCCGACTTGTGCGCAGCGATAGCCGCCGAGATTTTGACCATCTGCAAGAAGGCGACCGTGCCCTCCTGCATCCGTGTTCCGCCGGAGGTCGGCGACGCGAGCAGCGGGAGCTGTTCTGCCGTGGCCTTTTCGACGGCCTGTACCAGTCGTTCGGCAGCCGCCGTTCCGATGGAGCCGGCGAGAAACCCGAACTCGCACAGGACGAGTGCCACCCGGCGCCCTGCGAGGGTGGCTTCGCCGGTCAACACCGACTCGTCGCAGCCGCTCGTTTCACGGGCCGCGGCCAGCTCGTCGAGATAGCCCTGATCCGCCGGTCCGTGCACCCCGATCGGGGGAAGCGGGTCGGTGTCCCATCGGACGAAACTGCCGGCGTCGACGACCATCTCGACGAGTTCGATCGCGCCGAGCCGGGCCGGCGCGCCGGTGCGGGTCATGGCGTCGTCTCGAGCCAGGCGCGGATCGAGTCGCCGTGCTGGTCGAGGGTCGGCGGGGCTGCGTGCGTCGTGCGCATAGCGGCACCCTCGCAATCCTCGTCCATGCGCAGCGGTGGGCCGGGCAACGTGATGGTGCCCAGGGCCGAATGGTCGACGTCGATCATCAGTCCCTGCGAACGGGTCTGTTCCCAGGTGTAGACCTCGGCCAGATCACGGACACGTCCGGCCGGTATGCCCAGCTCGCCGAGTAGTCCGAGAAGCTTGTCGGTCGGCCAGTCCGCGAAAACGGCATCGACAGCGGCGATGACGGCCTCTCTGTCGTCGACCCGTTGGGGGTTGGTGGCCCACTCCGGACGGTCCAATCCGAATGCGGGAGCGAAGCGTTGCCACAGTCCTTCACTGCCCACGGCAATCTGAACCAGCCCCTCGGACGAGTGGAACAGACCGTACGGGCAGATCGACGGGTGATGTCCGCCGGTGGGGCGGGGCACTTCGCCGGCCACGGTGTAGCGAGTGCCTTGAAACGCGTGCACCCCGACGATGGAGGCCAGCAGGCTGGTACGCACGACGCGGCCGCGGCCGGTGGTGTTGCGCTCGTGCAGTGCGGCCACGACGCCGTACGCGCCGTTCATTCCGGCGAGCAGATCACCGATGGGAACGCCGACCCGAGTGGGCTCGTCCTTCGACGGCCCGGTCAGGGACATCAATCCTGCTTCGCCCTGAGCGATCTGGTCGTAACCGGGGCGCGTGCCTTCTGGCCCGTCGTGGCCGAAACCGGTGATGGACAGGATCACCAGACGCGGGTTCAGCTCGTGCAATGCCTCCATGCTGTAGCCGAGGCGAGCGAGAACGCCGGGGCGAAAATTCTCGACGAGTACGTCGGCGCGGCGGATCAATGCAGTGAGCGTTTCTCGGCCGTCGACAGCTTTCAGGTCGAGTGCGATGGATTCCTTGTTGCGATTGCACGAGAGGAAGTACGTCGAGTGTCGATCGCCCTCGTCGTCGGCGACGAAGGGTGGGCCCCAACTTCGGGTGTCGTCACCGCCGCTGGGCGATTCGACCTTGATCACTCGCGCGCCGAGGTCCCCGAGCATCATCGCGGCATGGGGTCCGGCGAGTGCCCGCGACAGGTCGACGACCAGGCAGTCGGAGAGCGGTCCGACCGTCATCGGATTGCGTTCCGAGACAGGGGAGCGATGTCGGTGTCGAACTCGAATCGATCGTTGCGAAGCGTCATGCGTCCGAGTCAACGTGCCGGTCGCGGCCCCGTCGTGGGCAAAAGTTGCCGACGCTGAGGGGTCGCTTTCGGACAGTTCGAGCGAGCGCGAGCCGTGTGGACGGATGGCCGACGAGGGGCCCATAATCGGCGACCATGGATACCCACGTAGTCGACCATCCCTTGACCGCAGCGCTTTTGACGACGATGCGCGACGTCCACAGTGACAACGCGACCTTCCGTTCAGCGCTGCGGCAGCTGACACACACGTTGGTGTACGAGGCTTTGCGTGATGCCCCGGTGGACACTTTCGAGGTCGACACCCCGGTTGCCCGCACCACGGGTGTGCGGTTGGCGAACCCACCTCTGCTGGTTCCTGTTCTCCGGGCAGGGCTGGGCATGGTGGAGCAGGCGAGTGCGCTCATTCCGCGATCCGGTGTGGGATTCATCGGCATGGCGCGAGACGAAGAGACACTGCAGCCGGTGCCGTACCTCGAGTCTCTCCCCGCAGATCTCGCCGGCACGCCGGTGTTCGTTCTCGACCCGATGTTGGCCACAGGCGGGTCCATGACCGCGACGATCGACTTGCTCGTCGCACGTGGAGCAACCGACGTGGTCGTCGTGTGCGTCGTCGTCACACCTGAAGGCCTTGCAGCGCTGGAGAAGTCAGGACATCCTGTCCGCGTGGTCTGTGCCGCCGTCGATGATGAGCTCAACGATCAGGGCATCATCGTGCCAGGACTGGGGGATGCGGGAGACCGTCAATTCGGGCCTCGGTGACGATCCGACGCAGAGGAGTCGTCGAGGTAGTTGTTGTCGTATCGAAACACCATGTCGTTTCCCGAGCGGGTCAGTCAATCGGGAAGAAGGGTCTTCCCTGGTAGGCATCGGCTGCATCGACCTCTCGTAGCTCGAGTGCTTGAATCATGTCGGATCCAGCGGTGGCACAAACGATCCGGCGCGCGTGAGCAGTGCGATATCGCACCCCAGAGCATCCGCGACCGCGACCATGCTGTCGAGCTGCACTGTGTTCTTTCCTCCTTCGAGTGCTTGAACGGTGGAACGACCCACCCCGGCGAGCAACGCCAACTCGGCTTGGGTCATGCGCAACTGATGGCGACGCGCGACGAACGTTTCGGCCAGTTCTCACGAGTGCTTACGGGCTCGTCGTCGCGGTTCCGCCATCATCGCTCCTTGTGCTTGCCCTGGCATGCATATTGGAACTTCCCCGAAGGCTCTGCCGACAATGAGCCCCTATGCCTGCTTCAGCAGGCAGAAAGTGTGGAAACGTCGTCTCGCAGGGGGAGGGCTCGCTATGCGTGCGTTGGCAAGCGCACTGATGGTCCGAGGTACGCCAATGTGCTGTGGAACGGCCGTCGGTGGACAGGAACCGTAGGTGTTGGCCCGAAGTCGACTCGCGTGCAGCATCTCGTGCGGCATAGTGGCCTCCATTGTCCGATGCGGCCGAAAGCGGTAATCCTGTGAAGAATTCGGTTAGAACCGGCAGCGACAAATGGGTCGTCGTCGATGTCGAGACCTCGGGTCTGAAGGCATCCCGTGATCGAGTGCTCAGTGTGGCCGCTCTGACGGTCGACGAGGACGGACGTGTCGGACGCGAACTGTCGACTCTGGTCAACCCGGGTTGCGATCCTGGCCCGGTGCACATTCACAAACTGACGCCCGAACGGCTTGCCGGTGCGCCGACGTTCGACATGATCGCTCCGCAACTCATGGATCTGCTGGATGGTCGAACTTTGGTCGCGCACAACGCGAGTTTCGATCACGGGTTCTTGAAGCTCGAATCGATGCGTGCGGGCATCGACATGCCGACGAAGCAACGGTTGTGCACCGTGGCATTGTCGAGGCGACTACAACTCGATACTCCCAACCACAAGCTGTCCACCCTGGCCGCGCACTGGAAAGTGCTGCAGTCCAATGCGCACGACGCCTACGACGATGCCCTAGTGCTGGCGCAGGTGTTCACCCACAGCGCTCGGCTGGCCAGGTCGCTCGAACTTCCCCTTCCAGTCGTCACGTGCACCGAGCGTCTGACGCTGTATCCGGATACCGTTCCCCGCACACATTGCGCGTGGGAGAACCCAGGTCCACTTGCCGAGGACGGCGGTCTCGTTCAGGGCATGCGAGTCGTGATCAGCGGCGACACGCGAATCCCGCGATTGCGCTTGGCCGCTCAGCTCACGGAAGCCGGACTGGACGTGATGAATTCCGTCAGTCGATTCACGAGTGTGGTGGTGTGTTCGGATCCCACAACGGAAAGCGGAAAAGTCGAAAGGGCGCGCGCCCATGGCCTTCGCATCATCTCGGAGTCGGAATTGCTCGACTTGCTCCGGAATGTGCAGCCAGGAACGCCGAAAGGTATTCGGCCGCAGACCCAGCCGAAACCAGCCGAGCAGCAGCCCGATCCAGTCGTCAAGCCCTGGCAGACAAGAAGGGTCTTGGTCATGGGCGGTTCGCACGCCGAGTCGGTACTCATGCGGTCGCGCCTGATCCAACTCGGTGCGACACCGGCTGTGAATCTCAGCGCCGGCGTGACCGACATCCTGATCTTGGACGGCGGCGATGGAGACCCGCGGATGCCGAAAGTGAAGGAACGGGATCTCACGTTGCTGACACCGGCAGCGATCGACCGAGAACTGAATATCGAAGTTCCCGCGCCGCTCCCTGCTCGGCGGTCCCGAATCGCTCCGTTGGTGCCACGGGGTGGCGTCGTCGACCTCGACCCTGATCAGGCAGTGCTGACGGTCAACAGTTCCTGGCGTGCAGACGACTCCGATCGGGTCGGTGTAGATGTAGTCGCGTTCTTGCTGTCCGACGATGAATTGGTCGCCAGTGACGAGGATTTCGTGTTCTACAACGCTCCGGTCACCTCGGACGGTGCCGTCTCGATGTCGATCGATGGTGACAGCGAACAGGGTGTGCGGATCGACCTTTCACTCGTTCCCGAGGATTGCGTGCGTATCACCGTCGCCGCAGCAATCGACGGTGACCACACATTCGGTGACCTAGGCGCGGTATCGGTGTCGCTCGATGGACTCGATTCGGCGGTCGCGACAGCGGTGCTGGATGCCGCGACCACGGAACGATCGATGCTGCTCGCAGAGATCTACCGCCGCGGGAGTGGCTGGCGCTTCCGGCCGATCGGTCAGGGCTACGACGACGGATTGGCAGAATTGGCGGTGCGGTTCGGCGTGGAGGTCGATGGGTAGTCGCGCTGCGTCGCGTCGACCGGTAACGCGACTCGGCCGTCGAGCGACGTCACCAATGGACGGATCGAGTCGGTGGCCGGACCACGGCCGGCGACGTTGTGCAGGACGTGCCGCCACGAAAGGCCCTCGAATGAACCGCACCAGCCGACGCATTGCAGTATTGACCGGACTTCTGGCGCTTCCGCTCGCCGCCGGCACCACCATGGGGGCTGCGACCGCCAGTGCCGACGAATGGCATTACGGTCCTGTCTATCGCGCCGAGCAGTCCGGGGAAGGCGCGCAATACTTTTGCAACAAGGCGCTGTCACTCGAGAAGGCGTCGCAGTCGTACATCGTGGTGTCGTGCACCAACGTCGAGAACACCGATACCTGGTACCGAATCGTGGTGAACCCCTACAACTGGGGTTGGAGCAGTTAGTCCTACACCAGTTCGATGACCTCCAACGCCCCGTCGGCGTGGGAACTCCGCAGCCTTTTCTTGTCGTATTTGCCCACGCTCGTTTTCGGGACCTCGTCGATGAAGGTCCATCGTTCCGGCAACTGCCAATGCGCGACGCGGCTGTCGAGGAACTCTTTCAGTTCTTCGGCCGTCACCGACGCACCCTCGCGCACGACGACAGCGACCAGTGGCCGTTCGTCCCACTTCGGGTCGGGCACACCGATGACCGCGGCCTCACGAACAGCCGGATGTCCCATCACCTGGTTCTCTAGTTCCACCGAGGAGATCCATTCACCGCCGGACTTGATGATGTCCTTGGATCGATCGGTCAGGCGGAGGTAGCCGTTCTCGGAGATGGTGCCCACGTCACCGGTTCGCAGCCAACCGTCGTCGAACTTGTCGTCCGCGTCGGCGCGGTAGTAGCTGCCGGTGATCCACGGGCCGCGGACCTCGAGCTCGCCGACGGTCTTCCCGTCCCACGGCAGGACCGTTCCGGCGTCGTCGACGAGTCGTGCCCGAACGCCGGCAACGAATCTGCCTTGTGTGCAACGTAAGTCGAACTCGTCCTCCGGCGACAGTCCTGCGTCGGGCCTACCGGAGGTGCCGAGTGGTGACGTCTCGGTCATGCCCCATGCCTGCGAGATGTGCACGCCGTACTTCTCGTGGAATGCCTTCATCAGACTCGGCGGGCACGCGGCACCGCCGACCACCACATCACGCAGACTCGACAGATCCGCCGGGTGTTCGTCCAGATGAGCGAGCAGGGCCTGCCAGATGGTCGGGACAGCAGCCGCCGCTGTCGGACGTAGCGTCGACATCATTTCTGCCAACGGAGCCGGCTGCAGAAACCTGTCGGGCATGATCAGTGACGCACCGACCATCAGCGCCGCATACGGGAGCCCCCACGACATCGCGTGGAACATCGGCACGATGGCCAACACCTTGTCGGACTGCGCAATTGCCATCGCGTCGGTCATGCACGCCTGCATGGAATGCAGGTAGATCGAGCGATGCGAGTACACGACCCCCTTGGGATCGCCGGTGGTGCCCGAGGTGTAACACATTGCGGCAGCTGATCGTTCGTCGAGTTCGGGCCAATCGAACTCCTCCGGGTTGCCCGCCAGCAGGTCCTCGTAGCCGAGCACCTCGATACCGTCGGGTGCAGTGACCTGCGCCGGGTCGACCCCAACGACCACGAGGTGTCGCACGGTCTCGAACGTCGGCAGCAACGGCGTCAGCAGGGGGAGCAGACTGGCGTCGGCGATGATCACCTGATCCTCGGCATGATTGACGATGTAGGTGAGCTGCTCGGGGAAGAGTCGAATGTTCAGGGTGTGCAGCACTGCGCCCATCGCCGGAATAGCCATGTAGGCCTCCATATGCGGGGCGTTGTTCCACATGAATGTCGCGACTCGCTGATCGTCGTCGATCTCGATGGAACGCAGGCCGTGAGCCAATTGTGCTGCCCGCCTGCCCAACTCCCCGAATGTCACCGTGGTGGGCCCGGTGTCGGTCCACGTGGTGATCTCGGCCGAGGAGTGGATGGACGTCCCGAATCGAACCAGCTGGCCGATGGACAGTGGGGTGTCCTGCATGGTGCTCTTCACGACGATCTCGCTTTCGATGTCCCGGCGCGGGTGCACGTCGTTGTGCTCCGCGTCACAACATGCACACTACGGACTCGACGCGAGGAGGGTGCGTAACTTGGTACTCATGGCCACTACTTCGGATGACGCTCGTGCCCTCGGCGACGAGGCATTCGTTTCGCTCACCACCTTCCGTCGATCCGGTGCGCCGGTATCGACGCCGGTGTGGATCGCCCGAGACGGCGACAACCTGGTCGTCATCACTCCCGCGGACAGCGGCAAGGTCAAGCGCATCAGGAACTCCGATCGCGTGGAGCTCCGCCCGTGCAGTCGGCGCGGATGGGTGCCCGATGACGCTGTGGCGGTGACCGGCTCGGCAACCATCGTCACCGGAGACGCCGCCTCGAGACCGACATCGGTATTGAAGAAGAAATACGGCATCGAATACCGCATCGTCATGCTCGTCGAACTGATCATTGCTCGACGCCGCAAGCCGCGGGTGATTCTGTCGATCGCCACCGACTGAGGTCGGTTCACATCAGGGCAGCATCCACCGCCGCAACGATGTCGACCCAGATCTCCGACGTGGGATCGACGACGGCGAAGTGCCCACCCGGTCCTTCGACCGAAACAACGGAATCGGAACTCGCGGATGCGGCAGCGTAGTACGCGCGGCTGATCTCGAGCAGATTGGGATCGTCGCCCACTGCGGACACCACCAGCTGTGGAACACCGAGGGGCAGCCGAGACATCGGTGACGACTCCTCGTAAATGCGCCGCGCCTCCGCGTAACGGGCACCCATCGCGTTCGATACCGCACCCTCCCCGAGCCACCGCTCGTCGCCGACTCTCAGGTCGAGCACCCCGGCCAGACTCACCGCCAGGGCAGGGGCCACCCGTTCTCCGACAGAATCGGCCGCAAGTCGCAGGGCCAGTTGGCCTCCCGCGGAATGGCCCATCAGGACGATTCGAGACAGATCCAGCGAGGCGGGTGCCGTCTCCAGCGCGGCGAGAGCAGCCGCGACATCTTCGGTCGTCGCATCCCACCCGTGTTCGTCGGGTCGGCGATATTCGACATTCCAGGTGGCGTACCCGCGTGCGGTCAGATCGACCGCCATCGCATCCATCAGGTCGAATTCCCACCTCGAACGCCAGTACCCGCCGTGAATCAGTACGGCGACGGGGAACGGGCCGTCGCCTTCTGGCACCCGCAGTTCGACGCGTTGCTCGGGGTGATCTCCGTACGTCACGATCGTGCCGGGGTGGAAGCGGTGGAAGTAGACACTGTCGATCGCGAACCGGAGACCGTCGAGACCGCGGCCCCGGATATGTGCGCGAATACCCTCGGATCTATCAGGTGCGCACTGACCGAAGTCGACGCGAACGACGCTGCTGTACAACGACGAATCGACCTCCGCTCCATCGCCGGGAACGACGACGACCTCATCGGAACCGGTTGCAGCGTCGACAATTCCGCCCGACAGACCGCGGGTGGACAGCGCCCTCGCGACCAGCTCCTGCGCGGTCTGCAGATCGGCGAACACTCCGGGCGCGGCAACGATATCGATGTGCTTCGAGTCTTCCGTCATGGGTTCACGCTACCCAGAGGGCGTCGACCGAGCCCGCGTTGGCGCACGGGCTCGGTCGAAAGACGCGGATCAGGCGTCGACGGCCGCGTTCAGCTCACGCAGCCGGGGGAGTGCGCGGTTGGTGAGTAGATCCTCGCGGATCTCGGCAGAGACAGCCATGCTGTCCTTCCACAGTGACCGGCCTGCCATCGCTCCACGTGCACCGTTGGCGACGGCGATGCGGACCTGCTCGATGAACGTCTCGTGATCGACGCCCGCCGACAGCACGGCCCACGGAACACCCTGTGCCGCTTCGGTAACGGCAGCGCAGGCCTCGGCGGAACCGGGGTAGGGGAGCTTGAGCACCTTGGCACCGCACTCGACCGAAATGCGCGTGGAGTCGGCGATGATCTTGCCGAAGCCGGCCTTGTAGTCCTCGTCCGACTCGCCCTCGAGCTGGTACGTCAAGATCTCGACGATGAGAAGCAGACCCTCGGCCGAGCAGGCCTTGACGAGGTCGCGGATCTCCTCGGCAACACGGGAGTCGACGCCCTGCTGCTCGGGGCGCATGTAGAACAGCATCTTGGCGACGTCGCCGCCGAGGTCACGCACGACGCGCGGGGTCACGCCGTCGACGAAACGGGTGTAGCGCAGACCGTCGGTCTCCTCGAAGCCCGACGCATCCATGCCGACCACCAACGCGGTGCCCCGCGAGAGCACACCGTCGTCGACGATCTTCGGCAGTGCCACCTCCGGGTCCAGCAGGATGGCCGGCGCGTGATTGCCGAGGTAGCGAACCAGATCGGCTTTGGCCTCGGCGAGCTGCTCGACGGTGATCGAGCCCGGCCCGTCGACGGCGTCCTTCATGACGGCCTTCATGCCGTTGCGCTGATCTCCGGCGACGATGAGCATGTTGCCGTCTTCGGTGGAAATGGCAGCCATTCCGCGACGTTCGAGGGTGGTGAGTTCGTTCATCTTCTTCTCCTGGTGGGTGTTGGGGTCGAGCGCGAGTGGGACAACGTTGTCTCACTGCAGAAATGTGGGCTCAGATTTCTATGAGCGTCAGTAGTCGGGCGGCGAACAGTGCTGCACCGTAGGCGGTGTCCTGGGATCTGGTCGAGACCGAGACGTCGGGCAGTACCTGAGCCCGGGCATCTCGTACGCTGGCCATGCCGGCCCAGCCGCCGGTGAGCAATGTCGTCCTGGCGGGCGGCACCTCGGCGTCGAGTGCCTCGATAAGGCGAGCCACTTCGTCGTTGCCGTGCAACAGAATCGAGCGGAACAGCTCGGCCGAATCGATCCCGTCGGTACGGACCGTGATGGACAGCACGCCGTCGTCGTTGCGGGCGCCGGCGATGTCGATACCGCCGTCGGTGAACGGTCCACCTGCAGGCAGTGCGCACACTCGCTGGTCCAGTAGGTCGCGACCGGCACGATCGCTGATGTCGCACAGCTGCAACGCCCGTCGCATCAGCAAGCCGGTCTTCACTCCCGCGACGAGCACATGTTGCCCCGGAACCACGTGGCGCACCGAGTTGATGAGGTGTTCGGCCAGCCTGCTCCGTGCGTCGGTGGTCAACGGAGTGTCGAGCACCCGCAGCAGCACCTCGGCAGTGCCCATCGACACGTGGTATCGGTCGGGCGGGATAGCTCCGCCGGACACCGCGGAGACGAGATGATCGTGACCGGCCACGGTCAATCGAGCTCCGGCAATCGTCTCGGGAAGTGTTGGTGCGTCGGCAGTTCCGAGATCGGTTCCGGCGTCGACCAGTGGCGGCATGAAGTCGGTGCCGACACCCAGGTGCGCCAACATCTCCGACCACGGCTCGCCGCTGTCCTGATCGAGTAGTCCGGTGCGTGAACTCAGCGAGTAGTCGGCCACCGCACGACCGCCGAGGGACAGGACGACGAACTCCGGCAGATTGAACCAGCGAAGCCCGTCGAGGCTCAGTCCGTTGTCACGTAGATGAGCAATCTTGACGACGGAGACCTGAACGCCGACGGGAAGTCCGGTCTTGCCGGCGAACTGATCGCGGAGGTGCCGGGGCAGTGCCTCTACCTGTTGCTGGCCGCGCGGATCGAACCACGCGAAGGCCGGTGCACGGACAACGTTGTCTTCATCGAGAAGGAATCCCGTCTCACCCATCCCGGACACCGCGATGGCGTCGATGCGGGCGGCCGGGTCGCCGGTTGCCTCGGGCAGTCGGCGAGCGACCTCATCGAGTAAGTGCCCGATGGTGTACAACAGCTCTTCGGCGGCCAGGTCGGTGGTTCCGCCCGGGCCGTGCCGCCACGGTGTGGGACTCTGCTCGATGAGCAGCTCGGTGCCTGCATCGTCGGTGACGAGTACTTTGACGCCGGTGCTCCCGAGGTCCAGTCCCGCAACAAGTCTGGGGTTCACGGAGTAGTTCTCATTTCTCTACGGGTAGGGGGAGTGCGTGTGAAAGTCGTTCCACCAGAGTGGTCGGCGCAATCTGCTGCTCGGGTTCGAGATAGGGATCGTCGAACCGCTGCACCAGGCGGTCGAATGCGAGGGTGCCGATGCGATATGGGTCTTGGTCGATGCAGGTCACCGACGGGCTGACGGCGTCGGCGAGCGAGAAATTGCCGAACGACACCATGGCTACGTCGGTGCGCCCGATCTCGTGCAGAACCGACACCACGGCGGTCGCGTGTCGTGCGTTGGCGACGAAGAACGCAGTCGGTGGATTGTGCTGCGCCAGTAGACTCTTCACTACAGGCCGCACCGAATCTGCGGCGTGGGATACCGGAGGGGCGAGCGCGGCCTCCGGCTCTTGGCCGAGATCGGCGAGAACGTCGAGGTACGCCTGCCTGCGCAACTGCGCGGTCTGCAGGCGATCGTCGAAGCCGAGCAGAGCAATTCGCGTGTGCCCGCTTGCCACCAACTTCTCGACGGCTCGCTTGGCGGCACCGTAATCGTCGACGATGACAGAATCGAAACCGGTGATCGAGCGGTCGATGGTGACCGTGGGCAGTGTGCGACGCCGAGGTACGAGGAAGTCGCTGTGGTCGCCGACCGGCGCGAGAATGATGCCCCGCACGTGTTGTCCGGCCAGGAGAGCCAGCTGATCCCGTTCGCGCTGGGCATCGAAGCCGGTGCTGCCGACGATGACGGCGAGCCCGTGTTCGAGTGCGCGATCTTCGACGGCACTGACCAGTGATGCGAAGAAGACGTCGTCGATGGAGTCGACGACGATCCCGATGGTGTTGCCCGACCCCGATTTCAGGGACCTGGCGGCGGAGTTCGGAACGTAGTTCAGTGCCTGCACCGCAGCCTCGACCCGCTCGCGCAGCTCAGGCAGGACCGTATCCACGCCGTTGACGACGCGTGAGACGGTCTTGAAGCTGACGCCCGCCAAGGCGGCGACGTCTTTGATGCTGGCGCGCTCGGTCACGTGAACTCTCGATCGGAGGAAGTGTGTCGCTGTTGCACGTATGCGAGACAACGTTGTCTTGTATGATTCCCGCTATGCCTCATGTCTGTCAAGACGTCCTCGGAATCGAACGGGAATCCCTGCCGGTCCTGGTGGTTGCCGGCGCGGCGGGCAGTGGCAAAACGACGCTGGGTAGAGAGCTGGCGCGCCGTCTCGGCACGGCCCTGCTCGACCTGGACACCATCACCAATCCGCTACTGGACGAACTGGATTCGCTGATCGAAGGCCCGCACTGGAACAGTGCCGGTCCCCATTCGGAGCGAATTCGCGCCGGGCGCTACGCCGTGGTGCGCGCCGCTGCCCGGGATCTCGTACAACTCGGTCAGCGGCCCGTCCTCGTTGCGCCCTTCACCCGCGAATTGACGGGTGCGCCCGAATGGACGCTACTCGTGAACGAATTGTCCCCAGCCGCAACGAAGGTGATCCACGTCGACGGATCGCCGGAGCTCCTGGCGCGACGCCGGGCCGCTCGTGGGGCGGATCGCGATGCCCACCGGCCGGTGGATCCGCCCGCTCGGACGCCGCGCATTCCGCACCTACGCGTCGACGCCGAACTGACGACCGCGCAGCAAGCCGATCTCGTTGCCCGAGAACTCGGGCTCAGCTGATGGTGTGAGTGGTTCCGGGAGTGCAGGATTCGCGCTCGATCAGCTCGACGCCGAGGATGTTGCGCCGTTTGTAACGGCGCCCGGGATTTTCGATTCGACCCAGCAGTCGTTCGATGGCCAGATGGCCAAGTCGAGCCGGGTTCTGATCGATCACCGTCACCGGTGGCATCACTGCATCGGCGAGGGGAAAGTCGCCGAATCCGACGAACGCCAGATGCAGCAAGTTCATCTGCTGTAGAACAGGCACGCAGGCCATTGCCACTCGCGCGTTCGACAGAAACAGTGCAGTAGGGGGACTGTCGAGTGCGGTCAAGTCGGTCAGTGCCACACGGGCGTCCTCGCGGTCCAGCACACCCAGAGCGACGAGAGCCTCGTCGAACTCGATTCCCCGTGCCTGCAACGACTCTCGATATCCGACCAAGCGATTGCGGCTGGTCGGGATCCCGGCACTGTCGCCGATCACGGCGATGCGGGTATGACCCAGATCGAGGAGATGATCGGTGGCCAGTACCGCCCCGCCGTGATCGTCGTCGACGAAGCTGTCGGCTTTGAGGCCGTCGGGTGCGCGGTCGACGAACACCGTCGGAGTCTTGTCGATCCAGCGCTCCAGGTATGCGTGGTCCGCACCCGTCGGCGCGATGATCAAGCCGCTCAACTGCCTACGCAGCAGCGACTCCACCAACGCCTGTTCCTGATCTCCGTCGTGACCGAGGCTGGTGACGAGAACTGCCATGTCGTCCTGGCGGGCCCGTTCCTCCACTGCGCGTGCGATGGAGGAGAAGAAGGGGTCGTCGATGTCCGGTACGGCGACACCGATGGCCGCCGTCTGGCCGTTGCGAAAGGAGGTCGCCATCGTGTTCGGCACATAGTTGAGCGACTCGAGCGCTTCGGCAACGCGGGCACGAGTATCGGGATCGACGTGCGGGTCGTTGTTGTACACCCGTGAGACGGTCTTGGCACTGACCTTGGCCAGCGCCGCGACGTCTTGCATGGTGGTCATGATCTACCCCGTCTGCTCGTCCTCGTCCCGTCAGCGACTGGTGTAGCCGCCGTCCACCGGCAACGACACTCCGGTCACCATGGAAGCATCATCGCTCAGCAAGAAGGCAATCGGCGCGGCAATCTCGTCTTCGGTGGCCCAGCGTCCCAGCGGCATCTGCGCCAGGAACGGCTCCTCGATCTCCGGGCGACCCCAGTAGAACGCCGACATCTCCGTCATGACGACCGTCGGGTTCACACCGTTGACGCGAATGCCGTGGCGGCCGAGTTCGAGTGCGGAGACCCGAGTGATGTTGTCCAAGGCTGCTTTCGAGGACCCGTAGGAGATGTGTCCGGTCAGAGCGACGAGACTGGCCTGGCTCGAGACGTTGACGATGGCTCCGGTGCCCGCGGCGATCATGGCGGGGACGGTGTACTTGATGACCAACAGTGCGCCGCGCGCATTGATGGCGATGACCTTGTCGAAGATCGAGATGTCGGTGTCCTGAGGCGTGGCGATCTCGCCGCCGAAACCGGCGCAGTTGACCACCCCGTACAGCTCGAGGCCCGCGACGGCGTCGCGAACACTGTCCTCGGACGTCAGATCGAACGCCAGGGGCGTGGCCCCGGTCTCGTCGGCCAGCTTGTCGAGCGCGTCCACCGACTGGCCCGCCGCGACGACGTCGGCACCGTCGGCCACCAAGCGCCGAACCGTTGCCGAGCCGATGCCTCCGCTGGCACCTGTCACCAAGATCTTGCGGCCGTCGAACTTTGCCATGGGGGTCTACCTTCACTGTTCCGAGTGGTCATGTCATCGGTGTCATTCGTCCCGGAGTGGACGCGTATGTCATCGGTGTCATGGACGGTACCGCAGCGCGTCGTTCCCGTCGCGAAAACGGTGTAGATCGTCCATTTGTCCAGTTCAGAGACGGTACTCCGTGGTCGGATATCGGCCTCGTACTGCGGCGGAACAACTGCCGGGTCGACAGGCCATGTCACCGGTGACATGAATTTTCGCGAAACACGTGACAATGCGAGTTGTGTGGGTCACACTCGTTAACACAGCGAGCCCCGCAGGGAGCTCGACATGCCGCGCAGGCCCAGTTCTCGAACCGTGCTGCACCGGCGTCGGCGGGGGCGTCCTGTCCCACACCCGAACGTTTCCATTCGACCGAGGAGTACCCATGGCCACCGTTGCACCTGCTGCGACACCGATCCTCGAAGCGAGGGGATTGTCGAGGAGCTTCGGAAACGTGCGCGCCCTCGACGACGCAGACTTCGACATCTACCCGGGTGAGGTCGTCGCCCTCATCGGCGACAACGGCGCAGGCAAGTCCACGATGGTCAAGGCTCTTTCGGGCAGCCTGGCCGTCGACACCGGAGAGATCCTGTTCGACGGCACCGCAGTCGATCTCGACAGTCCGACGGTGGCGGCAGAGCTCGGAATCGAGACGGTGTTCCAGGATCTCGCGCTCGCTCCGCATCTCAACGCGCAACAGAACATGTTTCTCGGACGCGAACTGCCGGCCAAGGGGCCGCTCGGCCGCCTCGGTTTCCTCGACGTCTCCACGATGCGCAAGCAATCACAGGATGCGCTCGACGAACTCGGTGCAACCGTCCGCAGCCTCACCGTCCCGGTGGGATCGATGTCCGGCGGCCAGCAACAGGCAATCGCCATCGCGCGTGCCGTCGCCTGGGCCAAGGGCGTCGTCTTTCTCGACGAACCGACCGCCGCCCTCGGTGTGGTGCAGACGCGCAACGTCCTCGACACCATCCGCCGGGTCGCGGACAGGGGAGTGGCCGTGGTGTTCATCAGCCACTCCATGCCGCACGTGATGGAAGTAGCCGACCGCGTCCAGGTGCTGCGGATGGGCAAGCGCGTGGCCACCCTCGACGCCAAGAACACGACCATGGAAGAACTCGTCGGTGCGATGACCGGCGCAACCACCGGAGCAACACGATGAGCAACCAGACCATCTCCCCATCGCTCGAGCCGTTGCCTCCCGGCGACAGGCCGTCACGGCACACGTTCGATCTCGTCGAGTCGCTCGGAAAATTGGCGCGAGTCCAGGTTTTTCAGATCGTGCTGGTGCTGGCAGCGATCTGCCTGGTGTTCTCGATCATGGCCCCCGGCAGCTTCCCCGAATGGGGCAACATCCGGCAGATCATCCAGAACGTCTCCATCCTGGCCGTCCTCGGGATCGGCATGACGTTCGTGATCGTCACCAGCGGCATCGACCTCTCGGTCGGCTCGGTGCTCGTCTTCTCCGGCGTCGTATCGGCGAAGACGATGGCCGCGATCGGCGGCGACGGCTGGGGAGTGGCGGCCGTCGGCATCGTGGTGGCGCTGGGATGCGGCCTGTGCTGGGGCCTGCTGAACGGATTTCTGATCGGTAAGGCGAAAGTGCCTCCGCTGATCGTCACACTCGGCACACTGGGCGGGGCGCTCGGTCTGTCGCAGGTCATCACCGGCGGCGTCGACATCCGCGACGTACCACCGGTTCTCGTCGACACGATCGGCTACGGAAACCTGCCTGCCACCACCATCCCGTTGATCTCGAGCATCGCCTTGGTGCTGGTCGTCATCTTCGGAATCGTTCTGCACCGCACCAAGTTCGGCCTCTACACCTTCGCCGTCGGCTCCAAGGAGCAATCCGCCCGCCGCGTCGGCATCAAGGTGGACATGCATCTGGTCAAGATCTACGCACTCTCCGGCACCCTCGCCGGGTTGGCGGGCATACTGTCGCTGTCTCAGTACGGCACCACCGCGATCGCCGGCCAGTCCCAGACCAACCTCAATGTCATTGCGGCAGTGGTCATCGGTGGAACCAGCCTCTTCGGCGGCATCGGCACCATGTTCGGCACCGTCGTCGGATTGTTCATTCCGGCCGTACTGCAGAACGGCTTCGTCATCGTCGGAGTACAGCCCTTCTGGCAGCAGGTCGCCGTCGGTGCGGTTCTCATCGCCGCGGTGTACTTCGACCAACGTCGACGCGATGCTGCAAGTCGAGGCCAATCGTCCAGCTCCCTCAAGAGACTCTGGTCTCGAAGTCCCTAGCTTCGGACCGGCCCTGAACTCCCTCACTCGCAACCCCTTACAAGAAAGTCGACCATGATCACATCACGCACCGCCGTCGTTGCACTGAGTGTCGCTTCGGTCTCCGCCATGTTCCTGGCGGGTTGTTCGTCCGACTCCGGAAGCGGTGGCGGCAGCGGCAAGATCGCCTTCATCCAGGGCGTCAGCGGCGACGAATTCTATATCAGCATGCAGTGCGGAATCGAGGCCGCAGCCAAGGATGCAGGCGTCACCGTCGACACCCAGGGGCCGGTGAAGTTCGACCCGACGCTGCAGAAGCCGATCGTGGATTCGGTTGTGGCATCACGGCCGTCGGCCATTCTCATTGCGCCCACCGACGTCGCCGCCATGCAGGCCCCCCTCGAGGCAGCCTCCAGGGCCGGTATCAAGGTCGTCCTGGTCGACACCACTCTCGAAGATCCGTCCATCGCGGTCTCCTCCATCTCGTCCGACAACAAGGGCGGTGGCGCAGAGGCATTCAGCGCCATCGAGCGGCTCAGCCCGGCAGGCGGCAAGGTACTGGTGATCTCCACCGATCCAGGAGTCTCCACCGCCGACGCCCGAGTGGAAGGCTTCGAGGAAGCCGTCGGAGCGAACTCGGCCTTCGATTACCTGGGCGTGCAGTACAGCCACAACGATCCGGCCGAAGCAGCCCGTCTGGTCTCGGCCGCACTGGCCAAGGACCCCGACATCGTCGGCATCTTCGCCGCCAACACCTTTGCGGCCGAAGGCACCGCAACCGGAGTTCGGCAGGCAGGCAAGCAGGATCAGGTCAAGATCGTCGGCTTCGATGCGGGCCCGGCGCAGGTCAAGCAGCTTCGTGAGGGAACGGTGCAGGCCCTGATCGCTCAGCAGCCCGGCACCATCGGCACCGATGGCGTCGAGCAGGCCATGGCTGCCATCGACGACAAGCCGGTCACCGCCGAGATCTCCACCGGTTTCCACGTCATCACCGCCGACAACATCGACGGCGAAGGCGCACAGTACGTCTACAAGTCGTCTTGCTGATTCACCCCTGAACTGCGGTGGTGCTCCTGGTGGCAGAACCTGCCCGGGAGCGCCACCGCTCACCACGTCCGTTTCATCTTCAGCCGACTCGAGGACCGAAGTCATGACCGAGCTTCGTCGCACCACGTTGGAACACCTACCGGCGACCGTCGCGAGGCCCGAGTACGACGCGGACGAACTGCACTGCGGTGTGGTTCATTTCGGTGTCGGTGCGTTTCACCGCGCACATCAGGCGGTCTACTTCGACCGATTGCTCGCGGCCGGGCACCTGGACTGGGCGCTGTGCGGGGTAGGAGTGCTGCCCCAGGACAAGAGAATCGGAGAGGTCCTAGACGCCCAGGACTACCTCTACACAGTCGTGACCGTCGACCCCGACGGCATACGTGACGCCCGAATCGTCGGCTCCGTCGCCGATTTCGTCTTCGCACCCGACGATCCGCAGGCCGTCATCGATGTGCTGAGTTCACCGTCCACGATGATCGTGTCCCTGACCATCACCGAAGGCGGTTACGGCGTCGACGATCTCACGGGCGCATTCGAGCCCACCGACCCGTCGGTGCTGGCGGATCTCGAGGATCTCTCCATACCCAAGAGCGTCTTCGGTTTTCTGACCGTGGCTCTCGCCACCCGTCGATTCCATGGAGTACCGCCGTTCACCGTGATGTCGTGCGACAACATCGTCCACAACGGAGCGGTCACGCGCACCGCGCTGACGTCCTTCGCGCGCCACCACGACCGCGATCTCGCCGACTGGATCGATGCCACGACCGCGTTCCCCAATTCGATGGTCGACCGCATCACGCCGGCAACGACGTCGACCGTCATCGAGGATGCTCGACGTGACTTCGGCATCGACGATCGGTGGCCCGTCCAGTCGGAATCGTTCTCGCAGTGGGTACTCGAAGACACCTTCTCGTTCGGGCGGCCACCGTTCGACGAAGTAGGAGTGCAACTCGTCTCCGATGTCGCACCGTACGAGCACATGAAACTTCGGCTGCTCAATGGATCCCACCAGGCCATGAGCTACCTCGGCATCCTCGCCGGATACACCCACGTTCACGAGGTGATGGCGGATCCGGACATGCGTGAATTCGTCGCATCGTACATGCGTGCGGAGGCTGCCCCGACGCTCGCGCCGGTGCCGGGGATCGACCTCGACACCTACATAGAGCAACTGCTGCAACGATTTTCGAGTCTGGCCGTTCGAGACACCCTCGAACGTCAGATCGTCGACGCCTCCGCGCGAATCCCGAAATTCGTGCTGCCGGTACTGCGAGATCGGTTGGCGCACGATCGGACCGTCGATCATTGCGCGTTGATACTCGCCGGATGGTGTGGGGTGTACGAGCGTGGAGACGTGCCCATGATCGACGTCGATGCGGAGCGTCTGCAGCGACTGTCGTGGGAAGACCACGACAATCCCGGAGCATTCCTGACCAATCGCGCAGTGTTCGGGGACCTCTCGGTTAGCCCGCGACTACGAGGTGCGTACCAGCGAGCCAAGCGTTCGCTGCAGGACAACGGTGCGAGGGGCGCGGTACGACGACTGGTCGAACAGTCGTCGGTGAGTCACACCTTGTAGTAGACCATCTGGTGACTGGTGGCCAGCAAAATCCCGCCCTCGGTCCACAATTCGGCAGTCTGGTCGAAGTAGCCCTGGTGAAATCGGCGTGCCCGCGCGGTGCCGAGGACGTATCCGTCGGAATGCTGCTCGAGATCCTCGGGCGTAGCGAAGTAATGGGTAGTCAACGAGATCGTCCCAGCCGGAACATACGTGCCGAGCCGCTGGAAGATCCGCGGATAGAACACATCGCTCAGCGAGGTCAGGGCCGCGAAGTCCATCGGCCGCGGTGGTGTGTCGCGGATCCACAGAGTCTCGGTCGAGTCAGCGGACTCCTGATCGCTCAGTGCGCCGTGCACGAAACGCATCTCGTAGTTCTGTGCCCACGCGATGGCGTCGGGAAGACCGCCCTGCTTCGTGTCGGCGGGGGAGGGAACGTCAGGGGCCGTCGCCTCGATGTTGTCCCAGGTCTCACGACGCGAACCGAACACCGCGGTCGCGGTCGTCGCCACCGCACCGTTCTGAGTCAGTTCGAGATACCAGTGCTGGTTGCTTCGGTTGGTCCGCACAGGGCGAGCCGAGATCTCGAAATCACCCTCGGCGACAGGACCGGCGAAGTTCACCGTCAACGAGACCGGTGTTCCCTGGCAGTCGGGATGGAGCTCGATGGCCCGGACGAACGATGCAGCAGTGATTCCGCCGAACGGGCCGACCATGTTGTTGTACGACGGCGACGTACGTCCGGCGTACGTGCCGTCGCCGACACTCTCGAGTGCGACTGCTGCGTCGAACGGGTGCATTGAATCTCCTACGGCCTCGGACGGTGTGCCATCCGATCGTAGTGTCGCCGAGAATCAGTCCAGGTCCTGGCCACGCTTCTCCGGCATCCACACCATCGTCAAGAACGAGATCACAGCTGCTGCAGCGAGATAATAGAAGAACCAGTCGGCGTGGCCTGCGTCGGACAAGGCATTGACCAGTAAGGGAGCGGTGCCACCGAACAACGCAACCGTGAGGTTGTACCAGGCCCCGATACCTACACCTCGAAGCTCTGCCGGGAAGGCTTCGGCCAGAACGGCAGGAATGATGGCCGAGCACATCGCGAACAGCAGCAGGCCGACGCAGAAGACGATGAGCAGTTTGACGAACGACGGCCCGATCAGCTTGGAGAGCGGGATGATCAGAATCGCGAACAGCGCAGCGTAGGTGAGCAATTGCGGTTTGCGGCCGATACGGTCCGCGAGAGCGCCCATGGGGTACTGCAGCGCGACGAACATTGCTGTCGCGATCGACAACGCTACGAACACGTCGTTGGCGTCTGCTCCGCGCTGCTTGACGGCGTAGGGCGTCATCGCGGAGAAGAACGTGTAGTAGGCGAGTGTGGCGAGGAGAACGAATCCGATGACCTGCAGAACGGCGCGGGGATGGTGCTTCATGGTCATCCACAACGGGTTTCGCACGGCCTTCGCCTTCACCGCGTTGCGCTCCTGGTTGTCGGCTTCGGCCATGCCGCGTCGCATCCAGAGTCCCACTACTCCGAGCAGCCCGCCGATGACGAACGGTACGCGCCAGCCCCACGAGCTCAGTTGGTCGTCGTCGAGCACGAACGTCAGGTACGCGCCGAGCAGTGACGCAAGGAGAATGGCCGTGCCGGTGGAGATGTAATAGAAGGACGAGTATCGCCCCCGCCGATCGTTCGGGGCGATCTCGGCGAGGTAGGCCGACGCATTGGAGACTTCACCGCCCATCGACATGCCCTGGACGATCCGGGCCAGCAACAGCAGAATCGGAGCGATCCACCCTGCTACGGAAAACGTGGGGAGGACCGCGATCGCGAACGACCCACCCGACATCATCGCGATCGTCAAGATCATTGCCTGGCGTCGCCCCCGCAGATCGGAGAACCGTCCGATCAGCAAGCCCCCGAGCGGCCTGAAGAAGAACGCCACCGAGTACGTCGCCAAGGTGCTCAACAGAGCCACAGCCGGGTTGTCACCGGAGAAGATCTGGGTCGCGAAGTAGATCGAGAATGTCGCATAGACCGTCCAGTCGTACCACTCGACGGCATTGCCGATACTGACTGCGAGTAGTTGCTTCTTGGGCATCACGTGCCGAGTGGACGTCGATTCGGACTTCACTGACATGGCGATCTCCTTGTCGGGGGCGTGCGTCGAAAAGCCTATGCCTCCACAGCTCCCGGGTGCGGAACCACCGAGCCCGATTCGCTCAGGGAATGATTCGTTGCCGCCGGAGATCTGTGACGATGCCGGCGAACATCGCCTCGGTGTCCACGAAACGATGAAAACCCATACGGCGGGCCTTGGAGCCGTCGGATATGACGTCGTAGTCCCAGGAGAACACGAAGTCACCGAACGCCCAGGACGACACATCGCGGTAGGGAGTGGGCTTCAGCTCGTGCTCGGCAACGATCGAATTCCACAGTGGCTCTTTGTCGGCCATGACGTCGGCCAGCGACATCGGCAGTGGGGTGGCGGTGTCCAACCCGAAGATGTCCGCGATGCGCGGCCACATGTCGTTCCAGCGGAACAGGTCGCCATTGGTGATGTTGAATGCCTGGTTCGCGCACGCCGGCGTAGTTGCGGCCCAGACGGTCGCTTCGGCGAGCAACGACGCATCGGTCATTTCCAGCAGAGATCCGAAAGCGCCGGGCTTGCCCGGGAACCGCATGGGCACGCCCAGCTTCTTGCACATGGTGGCGTAGACAGCGATGACGGTGGCCAGATTCATCGGATTCCCCAGCGCTACACCGCACACCACCGATGGCCGGATAGCCGACCAGGACCACCTCTTTCCGACCTGACGGCTTTCGAGGAACTGTTGTTGGTCGACGTTGAACTCGGGCGGCATGTGCGGTGGATCGGATTCGCGCGCAGGGGTTTTGAACGGTCCGAGATGCGCGCCGTAGACCTTGTAACCCTGCATCAGGCTGACATGTTCCAGGTTCGGAGAACTGTCCTCGATCACGGTGACCACGTTGACGAGCATCGCCAGATTGGGAGGCACCAGCTCGGCCCACGTGGGGCGTTCCTGGTACGCGGCGTAGAAGATGTGCGTGACGTCTGTCAGGTGCGAGAGTCGGCGTCGAGTCTCGTCGCCGTCGAGCAGGTCCACCGCAATGTGCCGGACGCGTTCGCAGTCGATACCGCCGCGGCGGGACAGGCCGATGATGTTCCAATCCCCGGTCCGCTGCAGGTGTTCGACCAGATTTCCGCCGATCACGCCGTTGGCCCCCACGACTACTGCTGTCTTCATCGGCTTCTCCTTATCTGAATATCGCGATATTGCGATGTCCGAGTAGGTAGACCACAGATCGCGATATTGCGATATTGGAGTACGCTTCGAGGGTGGCTGACGAACTGAATCCAGCGGAGCTTGCGGCAGTGTTCGGTGCTCTCAGCAACCCGGCGCGATTGGCGATCATGCAATGGCTCAAGGAGCCGAGCGACTTTCCGCCGCAGCTCGAACCGGCCGAACAGGTAGGGGTGTGCCTCAAACACATTCAGTCGAGGGCCGGCGTCTCGCAGTCGACTGCCTCGCAATACATGGCGGTGCTACAACGCGCCCACCTGGTGACCAGCACCAAAATCGGGCCCTGGGTGCACTACAAACGCAACGCCGACTACCTCGACCGATTGACCGAAACCATCAAGACGGATCTGTGACGTCTCCACTGCGTCGGCGCGACTTCTGTATGAGGCCTGACAGCAGGTTGATGATGCCGGACAGTGCGATGATGCGCCGACTCTGACGGGCCAGCCATGTCGAAATGAGGGCTGCGAAACCGGCAAATACGCAGAGGAAGATGGACACGAAGATCAACGCGCTCCACTTCGCCACGGTATCCACCACGAACATGCCACCGCCGATGAAAAAGAGGACCAGCTCTGGAACGGGTTGTCGCTGAAGAGGATCGGCAGTCACAGTGGAAGTCCTCTCGCGAGATCCACCGCGCGAGTGAGCGATGCTGCCTCGAACACTAGACCGTGCGCAGCTGCCGCCGCTGCGGAACGCTCACTCAGTACGACGGGGTCGGTCGCCCGGGCGACCGCCGCGAGGTCGATGCGTTGCAAGAGCTTCTTCGTCACGGGCCGCTTGCTGTCCCAGAAGGCCAGAGCAGCAATGAGATCGGTAGCTTCGGGCCCGGTCAGTAACGCGTGGGCGACGGAGCAGGTTGCGGGGTCCTCGAAAGGGAGCAGATAGGTGGCATCGTCGAACACGGCTGGTTTGCCGTCGTAGAGACCGACCATCCTGAACTGTGGAATCTTGTGGAACCCGGAAATCGCAATCTTGCACGGCGCGAACGTGTACGGGCCTACACCGAAGATGCAGAACCGGGCTCTATTGCGATAGATCGACGACTTCCGCCCGTCGAGGACGGCGGCGTTGTCGTTCAGGTACTTCCACAGCTTCGGTGCAGTCGACGCAAGTAGCCCGGTGTCGTCACCGGTATGCGACTGCGGCACGATCATCCACCTTGACACCGAGTCCAGCTTGTCGCGGTAGACATCGGTGGACTTGAAGAGTGGGAACAGGTAGTCGGCTTCGATGTCCACGCCGGTTCCCAGTTTGGTTCGCGGGCCGCCATTTTCGGCCAACTCCATCACCGCTGTGGCGTCGTGCTTGATGCCTTGCCGCCATACGAGAGGGCTCGCACCGTCGAACTGCTTACTGCGCTGATATGCATCGACATTCGCGACCAGTTGGCCGTCGACGACTCCGATTCTATTGTCCGGCTGCACCGCATCGAGGCTCGGATATGCCTGTGCGGTGTAGTCGGCCTTGCCCGGCCCGAGTTCGACAACGAACCAGCAGGCATCGACCCCTGCGTCGAACCACTTCTTCGCATCGATCATTCGTAGGCTCGAACCGGTCACCGGAAGCTGATGCCGAGCACAGTGCAGCAGAACGTTTCGAGCTACTTGGGTTTTGCAGATCATCGCGATCGTGGCGGGGCGATCTGCGAATTCGGTGAGCAACTTGACCCAAATGAACTCTGCGATATCGAAGTTGGAGCTGCCGGTGATGGCATCGATGCCGCGAGCGTTCTTCGTGTTCGTGCGTGCGGGTCGATTGGCGGAATCGAGCACCGACAGTTGCGAGTTGGTGACCCACGGTGGGTTGCCGATCACGAGGGTCGCGCCGGGCCCCGAACTCCACTCGATATCTCGGGCCAGATCGAAGTCGAAGATCGACGCTGTGATGATCCTGCCGAATTGTGCTGCTGACGAGGCATACTCGGGCTGCACCTCGATCCCGACGCGCTCTGTTTCGGGATGAGTCCGGGCCATCACCGACAGGAAGTTCCCGACACCGCACGTGGGTTCCAGGACGCGGGTCCAGTTGCGACCGGGCAGGGTGTCGACCAACGCGCGCGCCAACTCGACCGGAGTCTGAAAGTCTCCGAACTCGTTGTTGGGCATCGATGCCTCCGGCAGTGGTGCGGATAGGTGCCGTCTGTGGCACAGGAGCATAGCCTGCGGAGCGACCCAGAGGCTCAGCACCGCACCACTGCCGCAGGCGCTAATGTTGACTGGGATGAAGCTTTCGCGCGCTGCCTTACTGCTGTCCAGTCTCGTCTTCGTCGGTAGCCTCGTGTGGGTCGCCGTCACCGCGGGCGACGAGATACCCGCTCATTTCGACGGATCCGGTCAGGTGGATCGGATGGACTCGAAGCTCTCCTTCCTCCTCACGATGGGTGGTACCGGGTTCGTCATGATCGGGTTGTTCGTCAGCGTCGGGTGGTGGCTGCCGAAGGTCCCGGCCCAGCTGGTGAACCTGCCGAGTCGACGACTGCACGAGTACTGGACTGCCCCCGAGAATCGGCCCGAACTGAACCGCAAGATTTCCGAGGACCTCGACTGGATCGGAGTCGCCTCCGCACTGCTGTTCGCCTGGATCTGCGTCGTTGCGGGCACGACTACAGGTGCGTCGGTGAGCGCGTGGGTGTTCGTGGTGCCGACTGTGCTTTATGTGGTGGTGATTCTGGGATATGCGGCCTTCGCGTTCATGGGCAGTCGATACCGTATTCCGAAGGACTGAGTCAGGGGAGTGGTTGCAACATGGCCAATTTCGAGCCTGACTGTAAAAGGTAGCTGCCATCGGCAGAGTCGACCTTCATCTCGACACTGTCCGAGCGTGCCGATCGTACGGTTTAGCAGTCCATACCAAACTATATACAAATAAGGTTTGGTATGGTCTCATAATGGCGGACGGTGAGGCCGGTGCATCCTGGTCTGCGGTGCAGTTCGAGAGCCGGCCGTGGCGTGTCGCCGATTCGTACACGTCGCGCGCCCAGAGGCGGCTGCATCAGGGTGACTATCGAGCAGCTGTACCGCCGCGTATTGCAGAGGTAGAGCTGAACCTGCCTGCGCAGCTGATCGCAGAGTCGGAGGACGCCCTCCGTGAGATCGTTCGATTCGACCACTATGCCTCTGAGCGGCTCGGTTCGTCGGTGGAACATGCACCCATGAGTTCGATTCTGCTGCGGACGGAAAGCTCGGCGTCCTCTCAAATCGAGAATCTGACCGTGGGAGCCAGGGCACTTGCACTCGCCGAATTGGGTGCGCCCACAACGCGGAACGCCTCGATCGTGTCGGCAAACGTCCGTGCGATGGAATCAGCACTCGAGGTCGGATCATCGATCGGAGAAGCAAGCGTGCTTCAGATGCACCGATCGCTGATGGAGTCCAACGGCGATCCGTTCCCGGGGCAATGGCGAACTCAGCAAGTCTGGATCGGGGGATCGGACATAGGCCCGCACCGTGCCGCTTTCGTTCCACCGCACCACGACCGGCTTGAGGGTGCACTTGCCGACCTGTTCGAGTTCGCAGCTCGTTCGGACTTGCCCGTCATCCCGCATATCGCCGTCACGCATGCGCAATTCGAAACGCTTCACCCGTTCACGGACGGAAACGGGCGAACGGGCCGAGCCATAGTCCACGCGATGCTGCGGAGGGCAGAAGTGACGGAGCGAGTGACGGTTCCATTGTCTGCTGGGCTCCTCACGGACACCGCAGGCTACTTCCGAAGTCTGGATGCCTACCGCGCCGGGGATGTCGAGGCGATCGTGCGAAGCCTCACCGCTGCCACGTTCCACGCCGTCGAAGGTGGGCGGCGATTGGTAGACGAGCTGTCCGACGTCAGAACCGAGTACACCGATCGCGTCGTCGCACGCAGCGACTCGGTTGTGTGGAAACTACTCGACGCGCTGGTGGCGCAACCGGTCGTCGACAACGCCTACGTACGAAACACTTTCGCCGTCAGCGAGATTGCGGCTCAGCGGGCAATCGACAAGCTGACCGAGGTGGGAATTGTGCACCAGACGTCGAAGGGGCGACGAAACAGGGTGTGGCAGGCCGAGGAGATACTTGCCGCTCTCGACGACTTCGCGGACGGCATCCGGCGGGTCCGATAACACGCACTCGGTCGATGCTCAGTGCACACCGAGACCGTCGAGGAGGAGTTCAGCGACGAAGTTCGCGTTGTCCTGCGGGCTGTTCTGTCTTCGTGTGAAGCATCGCATCAGCAGCGTATTGGTGATGCCTGCTGCGAGATCGACTGGGCTCGAGCTCTTTCGGAACACCCCGCTGTCCTGACCCCGCGCGATGACCGGCCCGATGATTGCCGGCAGGTTGAGTTTCTCCTTGATCGAGATCAACCCCTCCGGCTCGCCGTACGTGTCGTGTGCGACGGCGACGAGGAGCGCGTCCATGAATTCGACTTCGTCGGCGGCGAGCTGCGCGAACCGCAGCATGTGATTTCGTAGAATCGTGAGTTCATCGAGGCCCAGCAACTGGTCGTCGGCTACCGACTCGCGAAGATGATCGACCCGATTCTGCAGGGCTGCAACGATGACGGACGGCTTGGTCGGAAACAGTGTCTTGCAGGCCGTCCTCGGCACTCCTGCGATGTCGGCGACGTCGTCCATTCGCGTCATGAAGTAGCCACGCTTTCCGAACTCGTCGCGCGCAGCTGTGACGATCGCAGCGCGAGGATCGCGAGGAAGCGGGCGTTCCTCGACCGGTGAATCGACTTCTCCCACATCATCGAGGTGCTGATGACGTCCGGACGTGTCGACGACGGCCCCGAGAAAGGCAAGCACCGCGTCGGACATCACCTCGGCCGATACGGACGCGGCGTCCGCCTGACTGCGGAGGCGAAATCCATCGATGATTGCGTTGACCGTCACTGCGAACGTTCGGGCTGTGAAGGGACGGCGAAAGGCCCCACCGTCGGGGGCGAACAGTGCCTCGAACGCGCCCAGTACGGCTTCGTCTCGGACGCGGTACTCACTTATCAGGGCCGGGGACGACGGTCCGCCGAAAACGTGGTCCAGAAGAGACTCGGTGATGCTCTTCCGGTCGACGATTGCCGGGAAGTGCTGCGCAACGAGTGCCGTCACCGTCGAGCGAATCGATGCACCGCTGTTCGTCACCTGGCTGCGAATTGTTTCGTGGACGTCGGTGGGCAGCGAGGTCCGGGCCAGCTGCTCGACCACCTTGTCGAGAAAGTCGGCCTTGGTGCTGAACTTGCGGAAGAACGTCGCTGTCGACGAGTCGGATGCGTGGACGACGTCCTCGATGCGCATACCCCGGTCGAGAATTCGTCGAGGATCTGCGACCAACAATGTGACGGCCGCCTCGACGAAATGGGTGGCAGTCGCGTCGAGCTCGTTCATGGGGACGGACTTTACCGAGGTGAGACCGACCGTGACGGTGCCGGTGACAGTACTCACTCTCGGGTGAGAGCGACCTCGGTCATCAACCGGAGTGACCCAACGGAAAGAGTGCGGTGTGATGTGCTGTGTTCGCGCCGCCGGGACAGCGGTGGTGCCCGATATCAAGGATTTTCATGACAATTCTCGCCATCCGCATCCACGAAGGCTCCGATCCGCGGCTCAGCGCTCGTGAAATCGAAGTGCTCACCACGTGGCTGGTGTCCGACTCCAAGTCGGAGGCGTCGCGGGCGCTCTATCTGTCGATGGGAACTGTGAACACCCACTTGTCCCGGATCCGAGCCAAGTACTCCGCGGTGGGGCGCACGGCACCCACCAAAGCGGCATTGTTGGCGAGGGCTCTGCAGGACGGCTTCATCGATATCGACGATCTGTGAGGTTCACTCAACCTCGACGCGCCTCGACTTCATTTTCTTCACCACGAACCACGCGATCAGCGCCACAACGATGCCGATGACGATGTACTGGAACACCGAGGCGTAGTTCTCCACGTAATGCCAATTCTCGCCGAGGAAGTAACCGGCCAGCACGAATATGGAGTTCCAGATCAGGCTGCCGAGCGTGGTGTACAACGTGAATTGCAGTACCGGCATCCGTGACACACCGGCCGGAATCGAGATGCCCGAGCGAACCACCGGGATCATGCGGCCGAAGAACACCGCCGACCGACCGTGTCTGGTGAACCAGTCCTCGGCCTTCGTCAGATCCTCGGTTCCGACGAACGGCATCTTCTCGACAATGGCGTACATCCGGTCACGTCCGAATTTGATGCCCAGCCAGTAGAGAACCAGAGCGCCGAGCACCGATCCCGCCGTCGTCCAGAACAATGCACCGAAGAGCGTCATCCCGCCCTGAGATGCGGTGAAGCCGGCCAACGGCAGGATGATCTCGCTGGGTAGCGGCGGGAAGAAGTTCTCGGCAGCGACGGCAATACCGGCACCGGGACCGCCGATCGCCTCCATCAAACTCACCGCCCACCCGGCGATTCCGCCGAGTTCAGTGCTGGTCGCGGCAAGGGTGGAGAGCTCACTCATGACTACGACTGTACGAAACGTCTCGACCGAAAATCTGCTCACCAGGAGAAATGCCAAGAAATTGAGACATATGGAACACTTGCGAGGGTGAAACGAGCCCTCCAGGTACTGCCCGTTGTTGCCGCCGCCACACTCCTGCTGGGTGCCTGCGGGTCCTCCGATCCGGAGCCGACCCCCGCTTCCGCTCCCACTGAATTGTCAGCTCCGTCGTCGCCCGCTCCGTCGTCTGTATCGGCTTCGTCCGGCCCATCGAACGCCGGCGTCTACAACCTGCCGGGCACAGGAGTCTTCCCCGAAGGCATCACCGCCGCCGACGACACGTTCTACGTCACCTCCACTTCCGACGGTGCCGTGTTCCGCGGAACCGTCGGATCGCCGGATGTGTCGGTGTTCTTGCCCGGCGGTGCGGACGGACGCACCGGTGCTGCGGGGATCGACACAGCTGACGACGACGGCTTAATTGACCGTGCCTCGTATCTGGTCATCGCAGGCGGGGCGACCGGCAAGGTGTGGGTATACGACAGGGGTACCGGTGGCCTGGCTGCCACCTTCGCTAACGGCCTCGGTGCCGATGCGACATTCCTCAACGACGTCGCGATCGCCGACAATGGCGATGCGTACGTCACCGATTCTCGAAGTCCAGTGCTGTACCGGATTCCGTTCGAGCAGATGATGGCCGGCGTCCAAGATGGTCCGCTCGAGACATTCGCCAGTTTCGACGGCACTCCCTTCATATATGGCGAGGGCTTCAACGCCAACGGCATCGTCGAGAACGACAACGAGACAGCGCTGATCGTCGTGCAATCGAGCACCGGAAATCTCTATCGAATCGACAAGGCTTCGAAAGAGGTCACCCAGGTCGATCTCGGCGGAGCAACGCTCATGAACGGCGACGGGATGGAGATGGACGACGACACGCTGTACGTCGTCCGCAATCGGGACGGTCTGATCTCGAAGGTCGACCTCGACGATGATGGCCGGCGCGGATCCGTCACCGGCGAAATCACGGACCCATCGTTTGCCTACCCCACAACCGTTGCAGCAGTGGATGATCGACTACTGGTGGTCAACAGTCAGTTCGACAAGCGTGGGGGAGAACCGGTTGAGCCGTTCACCGTCAGCTCTGTTCCGGAGTAGAGCGGCTTCGCCGCACGTGCACGGAAATTCGTAGCAGAGACCGAGTTTCCGCGCACAACGATCCAAGGGGGTTCGAGCAACGGTTCGGGCACCATGGAAGTCGGACGCGACCGACGTCGTCCGGGAGAGGGGTCTTCGTGTCGATACGTCCGGCCGAGGTCGGCACCGTGTCGATCGTGTTGGGAGCGCTGGTCGTTCTGGTTCTCGATGCTCACACTGCATGGCAGACGCCTTCGCACCTTCGGCGCACGATCAGTGAATACGGACTCGGCGCACAGCAGTGGGTGTTCTCGATCGGGGTCGTCCTGCTCGCGTTGGGTTCTGCTTTCACTCTGCTGGCCGCGGTGCGACAACGGCTCACCCCACCCACCTCGGTAGCGTCCTTGTGTCTGATGCTGTGGACTGTCGGCCTTGTTGCCGTTGTCGCCGTGCCGAAGCAGGATTGGTCGAACGACGCGTCACTGAGCCTCGGCGGGACGATCCATCGACTCGGTGCGGCAGTGGCGTTCGTCAGCATCCCCGTCGCGGTCTTCGCGTTCTCGCGGCCCTGGATTCGGCAGGGGCCATGGACTGTCCGGGCACGAACGACACTGTGGTTGAGCGTGCTGTCCGTCTGCACGCTGCTCCCGATCGCATACGCACTCGTTGTCGGTGCCGTCGGCACGCGACCCTGGTATCGGGTGGTCACCCTCGGTTATGTGGAGCGCGTGCTCGTCGTTGCCGAAGTGATCGCATTGATCTCGCTGGCCTTGTGGGTGTGGGCAGCCGAACGTAGGAGTCCTGCTTCCGTGAAGTCACAGGAGATCGAGGCCTCGCAGCCCGTCTAGGGAACCGATCGCGCGTTGCGTGCGTCCAACCTGTCAGTGCCGTCGGCGTCGAGAGGTTGAATGAATGCGTGTGATGTCCGGACGTCGAATTGCTGTGGCGTGCAGCGCGGTGCTGTTGCTGACGGGATGCGCCGGGTCGACGAATGGAAGCCCGGTCGCGAGCGAGGACACATCCACGTCGGCGGTGACACCGGGTCCACGCGAGCCATTCGATCCATGCACTATCCCGAAATCTGCGGTGACAGCCAGCGGCTTGGACGTGAGTACTGAGCGACCCGACTTCGCGGGCATCACGACGTACCCCGGATGGAAGGGCTGTACTTGGGACGGCACTGCGCTGAACAGCTGGTACTACGTCGCCGTGTTGTCGTCGCTGGAGTCCATCAACGAACTACTGGGCAGTCCTTCGTTCGTGCGCGGTGCGGAGGTGAGCCTCTCGGGCCGCACTGCAGTTCAACTGCGGCACGCAGACGAATTGAAATCCCTGGGTTGCGCAGTTGCTTTCGGCACGGGTGACGGTCTGATCGTGCTCGACCTGCAGAAGAAGGGTTCGCGAGATCTCGAAGGTGAACCCTGCGCCGAGGTCAACCGACACGCGGTCGACTTCGAACCGTATTTGCCGAAGTGAATCAGAAGGGTGCTGACTACCTTGGAGCCATACGGTTTGAATCAGAATCTGGACCACTGGCGGAGTCTTCGAGACCGAGCAGCGGCGGGCGAAGTCGAGGTCGAATCAGGAGTGGCAGAGAGGTGCGACGCTGCGTGCGGCGACTACTTGACGAAGCTGGATCGCATGCTGGAGATGACCGCCTCCCTCGCGTGGCCTGAGTCCTGGGGTGACCTGGACTCGGCCAAACAGCTTCAGGCGAAGTTCACGCGGCTGGCGACAGGAGATGAAGGCTCCGCTCGCTTTGTGATCAAGCAGCAGATCGAGATCATCAAGACCATGCGCGAGTTCTTTCAACACTATTTCGCGAGTGTCGAAGCCGTGGACAGTGCCACCGCGGCAACAGTCGAAGCGCTGTCACCACCGCGATAGACGAAAAATCCCGACGACCCAGTTGCTCGGTCGTCGGGATCGGTCGTTCGAAACGTCCTGCTAGCGAGCCAGTTCCACTTCGGCTTCCTCGTCGACGAAGGGATCGCCGTTGCGCGGAGCGTTGTAGCGCTCGAGATTCAAGATGCCTTCGCGCTTGGCGACGATGGTCGGCACCAGAGCCTGGCCGGTGACATTGACCGCGGTACGGCCCATGTCGACGATCGGTTCCACTGCGAGCAGCAGGCCGACGCCGGCGAGAGGCAGTCCCAAGGTCGACAGCGTAAGAGTCAGCATCACCGTCGCGCCCGTCGTTCCTGCTGTTGCCGCTGAACCGATCACAGACACGACGATGATCAGCAGGTAGTCGGTGATGGTCAGGTCGATACCGTAGAACTGCGCGACGAACAGTGCTGCGATGGCGGGATAGATTGCAGCGCAACCGTCCATCTTCGTCGTCGCCCCGAGCGGTACCGCAAACGAGGCGTACTCACGCGGCACGCCCAGGTTGCGTTCGGTGACACGCTCGGTGAGAGGCAGAGTGCCGATCGACGATCGCGAGACGAAACCGAGCTGGGTCGCGGGCCACACGCCCGAGTAGAAGGCGCGCACCGAAAGACCATGAGCGCGAACGATCAACGGGTATACCACGAAGAACACAACAGCCAGGCCGACGTAGATCGAGACGGTGAACACTCCGAGCGAACCGATGGCGTCCCAGCCGTAGGTGGCCACAGCGTTGCCGATCAGAGCAGCCGTGCCGATCGGCGCGAGGCGAATGATCCACCACAGCACCTTCTGGACAATGGCCAGCAACGAGGCGTTGAACGCGAGGAAGGGCTCGGCCTTCTTGCCGACCTTGAGTGCAGCGATACCGATGGCAGCGGCGATCACCAGCAACTGCAGGATGTTGAAGCTCAACGACGTGGTCGCGGTACCGCTCTCGGCAACCGTGGTCTTCGCGCCGAGCGCGAGGAAGTTGTTCGGCACCAAGCCGGTGAGGAACGACCACCATGACCCGACGCTGGACGGATCTCCCGCCGAGTCCGCCCCAGCGCTGGTCCGCGATCCGGGCTGGGCGACCAGACCGATGACGATGCCGATGATCACTGCAATGAACGCCGTGATGGCGAACCACCACAGCGTCTGAATTGCCAGACGCGCAGCATTCGTGACTTCACGAAGATTGGCGATGGAACTGACGATGGCCGTGAAGACGAGCGGAATGACCGCGACGGTGAGTAGCTTCACGTAGCTCGAACCGATGGTCGAGAGGGTACCGACCAACCAGTTTTCGTTGCCATCGGCCGCGTCGGGCATCGATCGAGCGATCAGCCCGAACACGACACCGAGTACGAGACCGGCAACGATCTGTGGACCGAACGCGGTTGCCCAGGTAGGGACACGGCGCGTACGGGTAGCGCTGGGCGCAGACATGGTTATGCCTTTCGAAAAGAAGAGACGCCGACAGAGGTGGGCGAGAGAATGCTCATCGGGCCGATGTGCCCGACGGAGAGGTTGCGGTCTAGAGGACCGTCAACAGGTAGCGCTGGCTTGCAGACGCAAGTCGACGTAGCGTCGAGAGGTCAGCAGCGGATTCACTGGTAAGACGGTACTCGTCCGACAATCGCCGCGACGGGCAGGGTTCTTCTGAGGGTTCACTGTGGAATCGATGAGGGTGCGCTGCGCGATCGACGGTTCGCCGATTTCGTGAGCTACGTTGAGTTTTCCGCAGCCGACGAAACGAGATCATGAGTACGACAGCAAAGCCTCGAGGACTGGTTCGGCGACTGGTACAAGCGATGTGCGCTGTTGTCGCAGCGCTGGTCGCGGTCGTTCTGGCGTCGGCCGGATGGGTTGCGTACGCGACGGCGGGCAAGGTCTACGACGTCGACGACGCACCGGACGCGCCAGTAGGGATCGTTCTCGGTGCCCAGGTGCGCGACGGCAAGCCGATGCGCTTTCTCGCCGGTCGGCTCGACACCGCCATCCAATTGATGGAGGCCGGAAAGATCAAGGCAATCCTTGTCTCCGGTGACGCAGACGGCAACTCCGGCAACGAGATTCAGGCCATCACCGAGTACCTGATCGAGCATGGAATCGATCCGGACGTCATCATTGGTGACGACCACGGCATCGATACCTACGACACGTGCGCCCGCGCGAAAGAGACGTTCGGCGTCGAACGTGGACTCATCATCAGTCAACCCCTTCATGTCTCCCGTGCCGTCGCGCTGTGCGAGGACATGGATCTGGAGATCGACGGTGTGACTGCCGACTGCATCGACTGCAACACGCTCGCTGTTGTGCGGAACTACGCACGAGAGTTGTTGGCACGCCCCAAAGCAGTTCTCGATCTGTGGTCAGGGCGCGACCCAGTCGTCGTGTCCCCGCCGAACGATTCACTTGCGACCATCACCGGGCGATAAGTGTGCCCGTGGGAGATCGGCTCCTCAGATTGGGAAGTAGGACGCCGATCGGCACCTGCAAGTCGAGTCCGGGGAGCTGATCCGCGGCTCGTAGACCGGATCGGCGACGCGGAGCGTTCGCACCGACGCGACTACAGTGAGCGAGTCGGTTCGACGACTCAGCGAACCCCGTGTTTTACAGGAGTGGACGCTTGAGCTGGATTCGCTTGAACGACGTTGCCAAGGGATACGACCAGAAGGTGATGTTGCGTGAGGTGTTCTTCCGCCTCGCCGACGGCGATCGCATCGGTCTGATCGGCCGCAACGGAACGGGCAAGACCACCCTGCTACAGCTTCTCCTCGGCCGAGAGACCCCGGATTCGGGGACCGTCGACGTCACCGAGGGTGCTCGCATCGGCTACTTCTCGCAGTTCTCCGAACTGGACGGCGATCGCAGCATCCAAGCGGAGCTCGAATCTCTCTTCGGTGCTGTCCATGCAATCGAGACCGAGTTGGCCGAGGTCGAGGCCGCATTGGGCGGTGACCTGGACGAGAAGCAGATGTACAAGCTCGTCGACCGCCAAGCCGAACTGCTCGACGCCATGGAGAACAGTGGCGGTTGGACCTACCACCAACAGATCGACACCGTGTTGTCGATGCTCGGATTCAACGCCGAACGACGGGAGCTCCCCGTCGATCGACTGTCCGGTGGTTGGCGCAACCGCGCGGCGTTGGCCAAGATCCTCATCGAGGCCCCGGACGTCCTGCTCCTCGACGAGCCGACGAACTTCCTCGATGTTGCCGGAATCGCGTGGCTCGAACGCTGGCTACGAGACTTCCGCGGTGCGCTACTCGTTGTCTCGCACGACCGCGCATTCCTCGAGCAGGTCGTCACCAGCATCGTCGAAATCGAGAACCATCACCTGCAGACCTACGACGGTAGCTACTCGGAATACGTGCAGCAGAAGCAGTTTCGACTCAAGAACCTCGAACGTGAGTTCAGCAACGAACAGCAGCTGCTGGCCTACGAGCAAGAAGCGATCAGTGATCGTAAGGAAGCAGTGAAGAACCCCAGCGGAGTGCTCAAACGTCGACTGGCGAACATCAAGAAGAGCAAGAGCCCCCGCCCGGTCGACACGGTGGTCACCGCAATCTACGGCGGTTTGCATGTGCACGACAACCTCGCGGAGATCACGGGAATCGCGAAAAGCTATGGCGAGCAACGACTCTTCGAGAACATCTCGTTCACCGTGCACCGCGGTGACCGTATCGCCATCACCGGACCCAATGGATGCGGAAAGACCACGCTGGTCGACATTCTCGTCGGTGCCGAGCAACCCGACAGTGGCAAGATCAAATGGAAGACCAAGGCACCGTCGTTCATCTATTACAACCAGGTGCTCGCCGATCTCGATCTCGACGACACCGTGTCGCACTCGGTCAACGCGATGCCGGGCAGTCTCGCTCTGACGGCGACAAAGAAGGAAGTCCACCGCTTTCTCACGCTGCTGCAGTTCTCCGAGATGGATCTCAAATCGAAGATCGGCGTGCTGTCCGGAGGGCAGAAGGCGCGAGTTGCATTGGCGCAGTGCCTGTTGTTCGGCGCAGGCGTCATCGTGCTCGACGAGCCCACCAACCACCTCGACCTACAGAGCACCCAGGTGCTCGAACGTGCGCTGATGGCCTTTCCCGGCGCGGTGATTCTGGTGAGCCACGACAGGTTCTTCGTTGAGAAGGTGGCATTTCGGCAGCTGTCGTTCGACGGCAAGGGCGGCGTCACCGAAATCGCCGGTGTGCAAATGGCGTGACCAGAGTTGCTATCCGTTGATCTTGGACGCGGACGTGCCCCACTCGGCGTCGCGCAACTCCTTCTTCCTGATCTTGCCCGTCGATGTCTTCGGCAGCTCGACAATGAACTCGACGTTGCGCGGAGCCTTGTACGACGCGATGGCCGATTTCACGTGCGCCACGAGCTCGGCTTCCGAGACGTCCACGCCGGCCACCAGCACCACGAACGCCTTCGGCCGCTCTCCCCACTTGTCGTCGGGCACCCCGATGACCGCAACATCCGCGACGGCAGGATGGCTCGCCAGTGCCTGTTCCACCTCGATGGTGGAGATGTTCTCGCCGCCGGAAATGACGACGTCCTTGGCGCGATCGAGTAGCTGAACGTAACCGTCGGGATGCATCACCCCGAGGTCACCGGAATGGAACCAGCCGCCCGCGAAAGCCTGTGTCGTTCCGGCCGTGTCGTTGTAATACCCCTTCATGACGTTGTTGCCGCGCATGACGATCTCACCCATTTCGGTGCCGTCGGGTTCGACATCGATCAAAACCCCACCGGGGCCAGGCTTGTCGCGGACCACGCGCAGACGGTCTGCGGTGAGCATGCCGACTCCTTGTCGAGCCAAGCGACGGGCCTGTTCGTCGGCGTCCAGTTCGAGCCATTCCTGCTTCGCCTCGCACACCGAATACGGACCGTAGGTTTCGGTGAGGCCGTAGACGTGTACGAGCGTTGCTCCCAACGCTCGAATCTTGGCGATGATCGTCGGGCTCGGAGGAGCTCCCGCAGTGACGATGGTCAACGGTCGATCGAGTGAATGTGCCTCTGCAGCAGTGGCGAGAGTGGTCAACACGGTCGGCGCACCGGCAAGGTGATCGACGCCGTTGTCGATGGCCGACCAGATGGCGTCGCCGCGCACTCCGCGAAGGCACACGTGTGTGCCGGACGCGGCCGTGACCGCCCACGTGGTGCACCATCCATTGCAGTGGAACATCGGCAGAGTCCACAGATAGCGGGTGTCGCCCCCGAATCCCTGGTGGTGAAGTTCTCCCAGGGAATTGAGGTAAGCACCGCGGTGGGTGTACATCACGCCCTTGGGTCGACCGGTGGTGCCCGAGGTGTAGTTGATCGTGATGGTCGACGTCTCGTCGTCGACCTCCCACTCCATCGGTTCGTCCGTGCCCCGTTCGAGGAACGCGTCGTATCGCGTGGTGTGCGGCAGCCTGTCGTACGTGCCGTCCACCGAGGGGGTCTCGACGATCTCGGTGACCGAATCTGCGATGGGATCTGTTCCGAGACCGGCCAGCAGTGCCGAATCACCCACCAACAGAACCGAACCGGAGTGATCGCAGATGTACCGAACTTCGTCCGGCGAGAGCCTGGTGTTGATCGCGACCAGAACGGCACCGGCCAGTGGCACCGCGTAATGCGCGAACAGTAGCTCTGCCGAGTTCGACGCCATGTAGGCCACCCGATCGCCGTGGCCGACCCCCGACGCGCGCAGTGCATGCGCGAGCCGGGTGACGGCGGCGGCGAACTGCTCGTAGGTGAAGGTGCGCGCACCATCCTCCACGGCGATCTTGTGGGGATGAACCTCCGCAGCGCGTTCGAGAAAGCGAAGTGGTGTCAGCGGAGTATCCAGACCGGTCATGCCAGCCAATGTAGCGCGCACTACGAGGCCAGATCTGATTTGTCGATACGTTCGCGCCCACCGGTAAGGTCGGCGCGTTCGGCGGCGGCACGGCCTGCACGTCGACCCGCATGATCGCGTGCCTCGATAAGCACCTCCGTTGTCGACGGATACATGGCCGTGAATGCCTTGTTCACGGCATCGCTGCGCTCGGCCAAGATCGGCAGCAAGGCGCTACCGTGATGCTCCGACGCCGCCTTTGTAGCTCGCTCCCGAGCTTCCAGCAAGCGCTGGCCGATACGGTGGGCGTACGCGATCAGAAAAGATTTCCTGAAGCTGCGACCTCGGGCTTCCGGTGATTCGGCGAGTTCGTCGAGTGCGCGAGAAGACTGCACGAGTAGCGATGTGAACAGCAGCTCGCACAAATCCAGATCGACTTCGAGCCCGACGATGTTGACCAGAGCGAATCGCTTGTACCACAGGGTTCGGGCACCATTTGCTTCGCAAACACTGTGCAGGAGAAGAGACTTGGCCTCCGAGTACGGACTGTCGACCAAGATGCGGCGGGTGGTTACGTCGCCGATCGAACCGCGCGGGTTGTCGGACTCGAGCAGCGCATGGTCGATGGCATAGCGGGTCATGAGATCTTGAGCCTTCGCCGAAAACGCCTCGGCCTCGGCCGGAAACTGGGTGGACTCCGCCTTTGCCAGTAACCCCCGGATCTTGCCCAGCATCTTGGGATCCGAGACGCCACTCTTGTGGGCCGATGACGGTGTTGGCGAGGATCGAACCGACGACCACTGCGATGGAATGGGAACCAGCTTGTCGATCGAACCCAGTGAGGTCGTATGACCGAGGACGGTCAACACCGTGTTCCAGGAGTCGGACGTGGAGATCCGAGGCCTCGCACACCACCTTCGGAGGCGTTCGACGGACACGCCTGCGGTGGAATCGATTTTCAGATCGATCAGTTGCTCTCGCCAGGAATCGGGTGCGTTGGTATCGATCAGTTGCTCTCGCCAGGAATCGGGTGCGTTGGTGAGGGCAGAGGAACGCCCCGCATGGGTGGCGATCGCCTCCACCACGAGCATCCCGGCCGCGCCCCCGACCATCTTTCGAGTAGCGTGCGCGAGTTCGGCCGGCTGCCAACCGATCTCGAACAACCTGTCGACAGAGTGGTCGAGTATCCGTGCTGATACGGCGTACGCAGGATCGACCTCGGGCGTGCACTCGAATTTCGCGAGACGGTCTGCAACCAGCCGAACGTACGCCTTCCACCCTGACCCTCGAGTGGCGTAGTCGAGGCCCATTTCGACGAGGCGAACCGGATCCGCGTCCGGCCGGATTTGACCGGTGCGGTGAAAATTTTGAAAGCTGTCCAGATCGATACGACTCATCGTCGTCCCCTCCACGTCCCCCGGTGTGGTCCCCGAACTTTTCGGTGAATCGCAGAGTAGGGGAGGGGTCCGACAAGTTATTCGAACATGTCAGCGAGGAGCGAGCATCAGCAGCAGTTCTTCCACCGACGGCAGGCCGGGAATCACGGGAAGGTTCGGTACAGGAGAAGTAGTGGGCGGTGCCGTCAACTCGACGCCGCCCAGCGCTGCCAGGACGTCGTCGGTCTGTGAGCGGCGCGGTCCATACGTGTTGGAAGCCACGACGAATTCGTCACCGATCGACCCGGACGCAACCACGCTCGATCCGTCGTCGGCCCATCCCCATTTGCTACCGGTCACGCCGGGTAGTTGCTGGGTGCCCCAGTCCTGCACGGTTCCGTCGGCTGCAACCGGTGCGGCGGAGTTCATCCAGCCGAGGACCGGGCTGGTGGGGTCTGTTCGCTTCTTCGCCGCCAGGAATCGCACGGTGTCGGCTGTGCTGGTGTAGGAACTGCCCCAGAAACCGCCCCGCGAGGTGGAGGTGAGTCCGAACTCCGTTGCCGTCGAATCGATGGCCTGGGGATATTTGTTGTCGGGTACCGAGGCGGCACCGTCGTCACTGACCTGGACCATTCGTGCGGCCAGGTCGCGATCTCGCGGCGAACCGTCTCCGAAGCGCACGACGTAGTCGGCCATGTAGAGCTTGACCGTCGACAGCCCGGGACGTGCCGAATTGTCCTCTGCGCTGCCGACGTACGTACCCGTCGGGACGTGTTCGTACGAGATCGACGTCCGCGCCGGCACATCTGCCAAATCGCCCGGTGTGGGCAGAGCCTGCGCCGGTGCGGCGCACGCGAGCGCCATGGCAATTCCGACAAATGGGACAGCGGCTGTGACTGTGATGCGACGCAGGCCCGGCATCTCGGTCTCCTCGAGGTGTTGGCCCGCCGCGATTCGGTGGCCGATACACCCCAATCTACCCCGATGGTCGTCGCTTCAACCTCACGCCCGGACCGGATGAATGTGGCTTTGTTGCACTCAGAACGACTGACAGTCGCATTGATCCCGACCGGGTGGGGTGTCGGAGCCGAGCGGTCAGGATCGGCGTAGTGCCAGCAATTTGTCTTTCGAGCGACGCAGCGACCCTCGACCCGAGCTCGCCGTCCATGCGCTCGGCAGATCGATCGGATCGGTCAGGCGGCCTGCGTTGAAGTCGTCGACCAGATGTCCGACGGTCTCCTGAGCACACGACTTGTTGGTGCCGATGAAGCCCGAAGGTCCTCTCTTGATCCACCCGGTGACGTACGTACCGGTCGACGGGGATCCGCCTACTTCCTCGAGGACGCGGCCGCCGAGGTTGGGGATGATGCCGACTGCGTGATCGAACGGAATTCCTGGCAGCGCGACGCCGCGGTATCCGATCGAGGTGAGGACGAGGCCGGCGTCGATCGTTTCGATCTCGCCGGTGGCGGTACTGCGCACCCCATCGTCGGTGTCGGCGGTGAGACCCATGCGCTCGAACTCGACGCCGGTGACCCGATCCGTGCCCAGGATTCGAGTGGGGGAGAGCAGGTAGCGCAGCGTGATGCGCTTTCGGCCGTCGATGTGCTCGGGTGACTCGTCGACGTGCCGCAGCAGTTGCAGCTTCTGGGCGACCGCGTGAGGCAGGTCGTTGGTGCCGGCCAGTCGTACCGTCACCGGATCCAGTGCGAGCTCGCTGCGATCGACGGTGAGATCGATATCGGGGACGGTCAGCAGTCCCGCGAATTCGGGCACGGTGAATGCGGATTGCGCCACGCCGCGCCGACCGACGACCATCACCTCTCGAATGGCACTGTGGCGCAGCGCTTCCAAGGCGTGGGGGGCGATGTCGGTCGCGGCGAGTGCGTCGGGGTCCATGGTCAGGATCCTGGCCACGTCGAGTGCGACGTTGCCGTTGCCGATGACGACCGCTCGTTCGTGTGACAGATCGAACGTGCGGTGAGCGTGATCGGGATGGCCGTTGTACCAGGCGACGAAGTCGGTCGCCGACGTGCGCCCGGGCAGTTCGGCTCCGGGGATACCGAGTTCGCGATCCGACGACGCTCCGACCGCATAGATCACGGCGTGATGGGTGTCCATCAACTCGTCGTGCGTCACGTCTTTTCCTACCTCGACGCCGAGGTGATAGGTGAATCCCTCTTGCGCCGAGATGGTTTCGAACAGCCGTGACACTTGACGCGTCTTCTGGTGGTCGGGTGCAACGCCCAGGCGTGCCAGACCGTGCGGTTGCGGAAGCCGATCGTAGACATCGACGCTGACCCCCGGCTGCGTGAGCAGCTCGTCGGCCGCGTACATCGCTGACGGTCCGGACCCGACGATCGCCACCCGGAGCGGTTGGCGATCTCTCGACACCGAGGCGGCCGGCGTGACCGGAGCCAGAATCGGCCGTGGCGGCCGCTCCTGCTTGTAGAAGTCGGCGTTGATCGTCAGGAACGGAAGTTGAGCCTCGGTCAGTTTGGCCTGGGGAACGATGGCGTCCACCGGGCAGGCCGACACACAGGCACCACAGTCGACACACGACTGCGGGTCGATGTGCAGCATTTCCGCCGTCAGGAAGTCCGGCTCGTCGGGGGTGGGGTGTATGCAGTTGACGGGGCACGCGTAGACGCATGACGCGTCGCTGCAACATGACTGGGTGACGACGTGGGGCATGTGGGGTTCCTGACGGCGGGCGCTGCTGTACGGATAACTGGCGCGTGGGGTGTCGAGAGGGCTATGCGGCGAACTGGCTGGAGCTGCGGTCCGGCTCACTACGGAAACGTGATGCCTTGCCGTCGATTCCGCACAGCTTCCACATCAGGCGAGCCGCCCGGTTCATCATTCCGGTATCGGTGGCCAGCATGCGCACATCACCGAAGTAGTCCTGCAGAGCGTGCTGCGACTGCTCGGTTCCCCAGAAGAGGTCCTTCTTGACGCTCTTCGGAATGTCGAACTTCGTCCAGAATTTCTTCGGCGGGATGACGATGACGTCGCACAGAATGCGCATCGTGACGGGGAAGGCCATCGACAGCAGGAAGCGTCCGATCTTGGACATCTTGGGCACACGACGACGCAGGAGCTGGTGCGCGAAGGAGATGTGGCGAGCCTCCTCGGCCACGTGAATGGCCATCACGCTCTGCATGATCGGATGGATCTCTTCGCCGGAGCGAAGCACCGACTTCTGGATGTGGTCGATGGGTTCCTCGCCTGCGAGGACGCCGACGAAGAACAATTCGGGTAGCAGCGTCGCGAACAGAGGGATGAACGGCGAAAGCATCTTCATCGGTCGACTCATGCCGGGAGCGTCGGAACCCACCCGATTGACCATCTCCTGGAACATCAGGGTGTGGTTGCACTCTTCGATGGATTCGTGGGTGCAGTAGCGCGCCTCGGCCGAACCGTTGGGCAGCGAGAATACGTACTGCATCATGCCGCGGATCAGAATGTTCTCGAACTGCAGGCCGACCTTGGCGACATTGGCCTGACGCCACATGCCGATCTCGATCTGCCGGTCCAGCGGCAGGGACTGGTACCAGTCATGACCCCCGATCGGGTCGGTCTTGGCGGGCAGTACCCAGCGGGGATCATTGGCGGGAACCGCGAACTTCTCGGACTCCCAGTCGATGTCGACGTAAGGATCGAAGTGTTTGTGCACCGAACCCTCGGACAGCAACGTGAGTGTTTCGTTGTACTGCTGCTCATCCGTGGCGTCGATGTCCACCGAAACGGACGTGGTGCCGGTCGTCAGTGTCATGGCTTCTCCAAACGTGATGCGAACATGGAGTTAATGTAACCCCAGTTAACATGAAAGGGAAGCCCGTCGAAACTTTTCTGTTCGGATGGCGCTACTGATCGTCCGAACGCTCGTCGGACACCTCCGCGACTTCGTCGGTCTCGAACAGCTGCAATTGGATCGCCGACGGATCGACCACAGGAGTGACCTGTTCGGGGGTGCTCCGCAGCACCTCCCGCAGGGCAGCCACTGCGCTGCCCCAGTTCGCGGCCTCGCGATCCGCCTCGTCCACATCGCAGTGTTCGTCGCCCAGGTCCGCGGCTACCGCCATGCCGCGCCACGATGCCTCCTGCTCGGCGCTGATGCGGAGATACGACACGACCACGTCACGGTCCGAAGAGCAGCACTCGAGGACGGTGCGTGGCTCGACAGCATCGGGCGAATCCGCGATCAGCTCTATCAACGCGAGCAGACCGTCCGGGAAGTCGTCACCTTCGAGGACCGGAGGGGTCGGTTCGCCGAGCCTGCCCCCGAAGTCCTCGGCGAACTTGTCGTCGACCTGCTCCCACACGTGCGAGAGCATCCGGACCGCCCACAGCAGGTGATCGGCCACGAACGGTGATCCGCTGACACGTACCTGGGCCACGATGCAGTCCTGGACGAGATGCAACATCACATCCGGAAGCTGCACGTTGAGATCGACCAGCAACTCGGCCGCGCGGGTGCGACCGGTGACCGCGTGCACCAACGTCGAGTTGATCTCGACGACCGGCTCGGTGGATTTGACCGTGACGTATGCGGTGCCGTTGACGAATCGCAGAGGGATGTCGCCGTCGGGGTCGTGATCGGGCGGAAAGCCGAACCAGGGTTCGAGTGCACGATCGACGAGTTGCTGCAGGTGGTCCTTCCCTTTCGGCTGCACGCACAGTGGAACGACTGCCGAGACGGGTTCGGTGCTGGCCTCGAAGCTCGGCACGTCGTAGCGTCCGGTGGCCCGCGAACTCAGAAAAGACGGGTGTGGCAGGCCCCAGATGTCACGGAACACCGCGACCGTCTTCTTCGCCAGATCATCGGACCACGAGCGATTGCGGTCGACGTGGGGTGGCGTCGGCTCGGAATCCCGAGACGTTCGAAAGCCCAACGCGTTCAGTGCTTCTCGCTGAGCGTCGGTGATGGCGCGACTACTGTGGAGGTGCTCGTTGGCGGGCAGCTCGCAGCGAACCATGTCGAGATCCCCGGCGTAGAACTGGACGCAGGCCGCGGTGTCCGGAACGCCGTCCGTGCTGTCGTATCGAGACTCGATCACCAAGGCGTCACCGTCGCGCATGGCGCTGACGTACTCGCCGAGCCGGCGCTGGAAGTGCATCCATGCCGAGTCGACGTCGAAGTCGAACTCGAGTGAATCGCTCATGTCGGCTCCTTACCCGAATCGCGCTGAGATAACGCGGCGTCGGTCACGCTAGCGGCGAGCACCGACAGAGTCTCGGCGCGCGCGAGTGCGTTCACGACGACGCCGAGTCCTCGAGCGGCTCGTGCGTCTCCTCGTCCAGCGCCCCGAAAGGGTGCGCCTCGGCCACCCCGTCCAGAACAGCGGGACGCAGCGCATGTGGAACCGCCAGGACCTCTTCGATTCGCACGAGAATGCCTTGCTCGATCAGAGATCGAACCCGATGGTCGATCAGCTGCGCCGTCCGCAGGTCCTCACCTTCCAAATCGGCGTAGTCCTCGCCCTCGTTGTTCAGAGGCAGCTCGTCGGTCATCGCGGCCAGCAGGGTCTGAACCGCGAACGTGTTGGCAAGCGAACGGGACACGTCGGGGTCGTCGGCGTCTCCGGACAGCTGCACTCGGACGTGTTCGGCAACCAGCTCATGAACGGTCTCCGCCTCACGCTTGGCCAGAGAGGGGGCGTTGTCGCCGAGCTTGGCCGTGTCGCCGTCGATCCGGACCAGTTCGGTCGCGATGGCCGTCGACCAGTAATCGACGGCTGCAACGTCCGAGGACTCGGTGAGTCCGGCGGGGTCGAGTGGGGCCGGGCCGACAGCGGTGCGTAGATGGACGTCGTCCGACACTGCGAGTCCGTCGGCGACGCGAGCAACGATGTCATCGAGCGCAGGCAACAGCGGCAGAGCCGAAATGGCCGCAAGCTCCTGGTCGAGCGAAACGTTCGGCAGATCGATGTCGTCTGCGTCGAGCATGTCGGGCTCGTCGCCCTCGAGGAAGTCGGAGAGGTCTTCCATGCAGTGTGCGTAGTCCTCGGGGCTGCCGTCCCACAGATCGGTCTCGTCGAGGAACGTCAGATACTGCAGTGACGTCAGAACGAGGTTCACCGCCGTGTCCTCGGCTGTCTCCGATTCCTCCTGCAGAATGCGTTCTGCAGCATCCACCAGCAGGTGCGCATCGGCGGGAATCCACGCGCTGGGGGAGAACCCGTGGCGCGCACCGGACAACTGGGTCAGTGTCGACGACACCAACCGTGAGATTGCCTCGGCCTGCTCCGACATCTCGCTCTCGTCGAGCCACTCGACGAAACCGTCGATCAGATCGCTGATCCGCTCGGATACGACACCGGTCGGTGCCGGCCGAGATTGCTGGTGACGCCGTTGCCGGGCCTTGGTCTTTTCTGCACGTTTCTGTCCGCGGTTGGCAGGCCGCTTCGATCCCATGGCTCGCAGCTTATCCGCTGACATGTCCGGTTTCGTCGCGTGACGCCTCTAGCCGCGAAGGAACGAGTCCGCGGAAGCGGCCAGTGCAGCATCGGGTGCCCGGCGATACAGCTCGGCCGGGCGACCGCCACCTGCCGTCGTCGTCGTGCTCGTTCCCTCGAGCGCGGTGATGACGTGGCGGCGAAACGTGTCTTTGGAGAACGCGCGATCGAAGACGATTTCGTACAGCGATCGCAGTTCGAGGAGCGTGAAGGTGGAATCCAGAAATCCGGCAGGGTCGATCTCTCGCGCGTAGCGAGCTCGGAGGTCCAGCACTGCCTCGGTGACCATCTCGCTGTGATCGAACGCCAGCGTCGAGCCCGGCACCACACCGTCGATGGCGACCGATTCGGATGTCGCAGGCAGTGATCGACTCGGTGTTGCTGCGCCGTGCGCCATCGACAGCACCCAACCGCGGTCGTCGCGGCCGGGCTCGTCGAAGAGCTTGAGCTGGTGGAACTGCAGATCGACGATGTTCGCCTTGGACTCGAGTGCGCGTTCGGCGGCTTCGGTCAGGGTTTCCGACGGGCGCAGAAACGTTCCGGGAAGCGCGAGGCCCCGCTCCGAGGGCACGACAACGACCTGCAACTGCTGTTCACGGACCGTCAGGACCGCGACATCGACCGCAACCGAAGGGCGCGGGTAATCGGTCAGAGCCTTGCCGTCTCGGTCCGTCCACGTCATGGGTTGCAGCTTAGCGCAAGTCTGATCTATTGTTAGATCAACAACGATCTAAGGGGCAGCGAATGAACTTGACCGACAATCAGCGGGATCGGGCGCGTGGGGTACTGCTCGGCACTGCAGTGGGCGATGCGTTGGGCGCGGGGTACGAATTCGGATATCCGACGCCGGAGACTGCCATTGCGATGATCGGCGGCGGCGCGTTCGACTGGGCCCCGGGGGAATGGACCGATGACACGTCGATGGCACTCTGCGTTGCGAGCGCTCTCGAGATCGACGGAGACGTCGATGAGGTGGCAGCGAACTTCCGCGCCTGGTTCGCGGTGAATCCTCCCGACGTCGGCAATCAGACCCGGAAAGTGCTGTCGCAGAGAGCGAGCACCGGATCGGAGATGGCCGCGGTCGCGGCGTCGCTGACCGGCCGGGCCGGTGGAAACGGCTCGTTGATGCGGACCGCGCCCGTCGCGCTGGCCTATCTCGACGACGTGACCGGATGCCGGGCTGCTGCGGAGCGGATCAGCGCGCTGACCCACTCCGATCCTCGTGCCGGTCAGGCATGTCAACTGTGGTCGCACGCGATCCGGCACGCGGTGCTACACGGAACGTACGACGGTATCGCCGACTTCCTGCGCCACGAAGAACCCGATGTCCGGGACTTCTGGCAGCCGCTGCTGGACAGCGCTCAGGAGGGCGAGCCGACCGACTTCCCGAAGAACGGTTGGGTCGTGCACGCGCTCCAGACGGCCTGGTGGGCGATACATCGCGCGGCAGACGCATCGTTGCCCCTTCCTGCCGCGCTCGAACTGTGTGTTCGAGCAGGCGGAGACACCGACACCACCGCCGCGATCGCAGGCGGACTTCTCGGTGCACGGTGGGGCGCGTCGGCGGTCCCGACGCAGTGGCGCGAGCTGGTCCACGGCTACCCGGGGCTGCGCGCCGACGACCTCGATCGCATCGCCATCGCGATCGCCGAGAGAAAGGACGACGCATGACGATCATCGACGTAGTGCATGGTGATATCACCGAGGTGGCCGCAGACGCGATCGTCAATGCGGCCAACACCCGACTCCTCGGCGGTGGCGGGGTGGACGGCGCGCTGCATCGGGCCGGGGGTCCCACGATCTTCGCGGAATGCAAGGCGTTGCGGGCCACCACCCTGCCCCACGGCCTCGACACCGGTGCCGCTGTGGCCACCACCGCAGGCAGGTTGCGCGCCGAATGCGTGATCCACACCGTCGGCCCGCGCTATTCGAAGAACGAAGACAGATCCGAACTACTACGCCTGTGCTACCAGCGCAGCCTGGCGCTGGCGGCGTCGATGAATCTGAAATCCATCGCCTTTCCGCTCATTTCGGCCGGGTCCTACGGTTGGCCGATGCACGACGCCATCACCCAACAGGTCGTTGCCGTCAAGGCAGCGCGGCCATCCGTGGACCTCGTCATGCTCGTCGCATACTCCCGCGAGGCTGCCGAGCTGACACAGCGGATGGTGAATTAGTTCTCGCAGCCGACCCCGTCCCCGTCGCGGTCGAGTTTGCTCGCGTATCCCGGGTCGCCGGCGTAGATAGGGGCTGCGCCTGCTGCACGCACCGCGGAGCAGTTTGCGTAGTAGACGCTCTCCGGCACCGCTGCCAACGGCGCGGGAACGGTGTAGACGGGCTCGGGTGTGTACACCGGCTCCGGGATGTAGACAGGTTCGGGGATGTAGACGGGCTCGGGAGCGGTGGTGTACTCCGACGTCGTCGGTATTTCCACGATCGCGGCGACGGGCTCGGTGGTGGGAGCGGCCGTGGTCGTCGTGGTCGGTGCCGGTGTGGTGGTCGTCGGACGTGCGGAGGTCGTCGTCACGGTGGGTAGCGCGGGCACGGCCGCGACCGGGTTGACGGCCACCTTCTCGGGTTCGGTCGATCCCGTCAGTCCCATGACGATCAATGCCGGAAGAACAGCGATCGCCGGTACGGCCCAACCCTTGCGTCCACGCTCAGGGGACAACCGAAGGTACGCGACGCCCGCAGCGAGCATCGATGCGCCGACGAGTACCGCACCGAACTCGAACGAGATTATGGCTCCGATCAAGAAGATCGCGCCGAAAACGATTGCCGCCCAGGCGAAGATCCTGCCGACGAGGGGTCGTCGAGAAGGAGCTGGCTCGGGTGCGGGGCGCTGGAACGGTGGTGGGTAGGCACTGGTCATGTCGGATCGTCCTCGGGTCACGGGGTGTCGGTCTCGCGGCGAAGGGTGTCCGCGAGACGGGAGCAACCCCACGTTCTTCCGAACCGGGCGGTCGCATTTCCTTCCACCATGTCGCACCGCGTGCGAGCGTCGTTACACCTCGAGCCGAGACGGCACGCCCCGGCTCAGTAGTGCTCGCGAAAACCGCCGATAGCGGTGATGGAATTGCCGTCGGGATCCGTGGCCGTGGACAGCCGAACACCCTTGTTCGCTTCGACGATGTCGGCGAAGTCGATTCCGCGCGAGTGGGCCGCCGACACGAACGATTCGAGGTCGTCGACCGCCACATTGAACAGCGACGAGCCTGCACGCTCGGAATCGACGGTCACCTGCACCCATGCTCCGGGAGCGGCCTGCCACTCCACCAGTGTCGACATCGGATTGTTGTCCGCCGGACGGTCGAACAACTCCTCGTACCAAGTGTTCGCGATATCGATGTCCCGGACCGCCACGACCGCGAAAATGTATCTGAACATGCCGTTCTCCTCCGTTGCTGTCGGGTTCTGCACACACGGACCGCTGCCGAGGGCTCGACTCACCGGACAGAACTTGTCGGTGGCTCGAGTAGGGTCGTCACCAGTCCGAATTCGGGCGTTCTCAGACGAGCAGGCAGGGGACTTCGACCGTGTTGACGCTCCACCGCGCCGAACGTGCAGGAACGCTCGCTGCAGCCCTCGCCGATGTACTGTCCGAGCCGCTGCCCGATGCCTTCGTACCCGAAATCGTGTCGGTGCCGGCGAGAGGTGGCGAGCGGTGGCTCACCCAGCGTCTGTCGAGCGTCCTGGGCGCTCCGGACGGTGATGGAATTGCCGCGAACATCGAGTTTCCGAGCCCGGCGAGGTTGGTCGCGCGCACCATCTCCGAGGTCGACGGCATCGATCCCGACGACGACCCGTGGTCTCACAGTCGAGTGCTGTGGACCGCGCTGTCGGTGATCGACGACTGCCGCACCGAACCGTGGGCCGCGGTGCTCTCCAAGCATCTGGGATCGGGGTCTGACGATCATCGGGTAGGGCGCCGCTGGTCGACGGCCGCGCACATCGCGGAGCTGTTCCGCGCCTACGGATCTCAGCGACCCCAGATGCTGCGCGACTGGCGCGCCGGACGATTCACCGACGGGCTCGGCCAGGAACTGGACGACGACCTGACGTGGCAACCGCGGATATGGAGCCTGGTGCGCGAGCGGATCGGCAGTCCGAGTCCCGCCGAGCGCCTTCCCGATACGTGTTCGACACTGCGATCGGAACCGAACGCGGTGGACCTACCGTCCAGGTTGTCGGTGTTCGGTCCGACTCGGCTGACCGCCGACCAGCTCGACATCCTGCACGCACTCGCGCACCACCGCGACGTCCACATCTGGATCCCACACCCCAGCCCGTCGATGTGGTCCACACTCGCCGACGTCCCGGCGGCCACCCGACGGCGCGACGACGTGACCGCCCTGGCCGTCGAGCACCCGCTGCTGGCGAGTCTGTCGCGCGACGTGCGGGAACTGCAGGCAACCATCGGGTCGATCGCCGATCACACCGTGCACCACGAAGGGCCCGGACCAACGCGGACCTTGCTCGGAACGATCCAATCCGACATCGCCGGCGACGAAGTGCCCTCTCACGCAACGACGGTCGGCGATCCAGCGCTCGCCGACGGCACCGTGCAGATTCACGCATGTCATGGGCCTGCCCGCCAGGTCGAGGTGCTGCGCGAGTCTCTGCTGCATCTGTTCGCCGACGACCCGACTCTCGAACCCCGTGACGTGCTCGTCATGTGCCCGGACGTCGAGACCTATGCGCCGCTGATCCGTGCCAATTTCGGCCAGGCCACATTGGTGCATCCCGGTCATCGACTGCGGGTCCGGCTTGCCGATCGGGGCCTGCGTCGCACCAATCCGGTACTGGATGTGGTGGCGACGGTGCTCGATTTCTCCGAGGGGCGAGTGACGGCCAGCGAACTACTCGATTTCGCGGCGAGCGGCCCGGTGCGGCAGAAGTTCTCGTTCACCGACGACGACCTCGAACGCCTCCGCGAATGGGTCGCCACGTCCGGAGCCCGCTGGGGCTTGACGGTGCGACAACGAGAATCCTTCGGTTTGAACAACTTTCGGCAGAACACCTTCAAGTCCGCACTCGACCGTATTCTCCTCGGAGTGGCGGCGGACGAGAGCGGGAACGACTATCTCGACCTCGCGCTGCCCCTCGACGACGTGGACAGCAACGACATCGGGCTCGCGGGCCGATTCGCCGAGCTGGTCGACCGGCTCGCCTCGGTACTACGGGCGCTGTCCGGGCGCGCCCCCGTGACCGAATGGACGCGGCAGCTCGGCCGCACCCTCGATCTGCTTGCCGACGTGCCCACCGCCGACGAATGGCAACTGGCGCAAGCGCATCGCGAGATCGCCGAGGCCACCGAGCACGGCGACACCGCCGAGCTGCGGCTGGCGGACGTGCGCGCCATGCTCGGTGGCCGGCTCACCGGCCGCCCCACCCGAGCGAACTTTCGCACCGGAGAGCTCACCGTGTGCACGATGGTGCCGATGCGATCGGTCCCGCACCGCGTCGTGATCCTTCTCGGTCTCGACGACGAGGTGTTTCCCCGCGTCGGCAGCCTCGACGGAGACGACGTCCTCGCACGCGACCCGGCCGTCGGCGAACGCGACATCCGCAGCGAGGACCGACAGCTACTGCTCGACGCCGTGATGTCCGCCGAAGAAAAGCTACTGCTCTTCTACACCGGTGCCGACCCCGTCGACGGATCGACCAAGCCGCCCGCGATCCCACTGCGCGAGTTGATGGACGTCCTCGACGTGACCGCCGGCCGTAGCGTCGAACACCGGCATCCACTGCAGCCCTTCGATCCTCGAAATTTCGAGGCCCGACACCCGTTCAGCTTCGACACGGTGGCGTTGGCAGGCGCAGTGTCTCAGCAGCGGCCGTCCGTACCGGTGCCGTTGTTCTTGCCAGATGCATTGCCCCCAGCGAATTCGGGCGACGTGGAACTCGCCGACGTGATCGCGTTCGTGGAGAATCCGGTTCAGGCGTTTCTGCGTCAACGTCTCGGGTTTCGAGTTCCCGAGCTCGAAGACGATCTGGCGGACAGTCTCGACATCGAACTGGATCCGTTGGCTCGGTGGAACATCGGCGATCGGATGTTGGCAGCGGTGCTGGCCGGCACGGACATCGGCGAATTCGCCGACGCCGAGTGGCGGCGCGGCACGTTGCCTCCGTTTCATCAAGGTCGACGCGAGATGTCCGACATCCGCCGAGTCGTCGGAATCATCGCCGACGCGGCTGCGCCGTTTCACGACGGCCCGGCCGAGACCACCGACATCGTGGTCGATCTCGGTGACGGGCGACGTCTGACCGGTACCGTCACCGGCATTCACGACCGGACACTCGTGCGTTCGTCCTATTCACGGCTGGGGGCCAAGCACAGGCTCGCGGCGTGGGTGCGTCTGCTGGCGGTGGCAGCGTCCGAGCCGGGGGAGTGGAGCGCGGTCACCATCGGGCGCGCCAGCGGAATGCGTCCGCCTCGCCGGTCCCGCCTGACGACCCCTCCGAATCCCCTCGCGGTACTCCGCGACGTGGTGGACCTCCGGGATCGCGGATTGGTTGCGCCGCTGCCGATCTCGACCGGGACGGCAGCTGCCTACGCGGAGAAGCGGTTCGGCGGCGGATCGATCGAGGACGGTTACGAATCTGCCGGTTGGGCGTGGCGCGGCGATTTCGGTGACGGCACCGACCGATCGTTGCGATACGTGTACGGCCCGACGCTCTCGTTCGGAACCTTGCTCGATCCGAGCCCTCTCGACGACGAGGCCGACCCCGCGAACGAGCTGAGCCGCTTCGGAGTTCTCTCCCGCCGGTTGTGGGATCCATTGCTGGCCGCAGAGAACATGGGGAACGCATGACCGCCGCACGCGGATTCGACCTCCTCGGTCCGATGCCGACCGGGACGACCGTGCTCGAGGCCAGCGCCGGAACGGGCAAGACGTACGCGATCGTCGGACTTGCGGCGCGGTACATCGCCGAAGGACTGGCCGAGATCTCGGATCTACTGCTGGTGACGTTCAGTCGGGCCGCGACCCAGGAACTGCGCGATCGCACCCGCAGCCGGTTCGCGTCGATCGCCCGAGACCTCGGTGATCCGGACGCTGCGCGTGGTGCGCGCGACCCCCTCGTCGCCTTTCTCGCCGCGGCAGACGACGACGAAGTGGACAAGCGGCGCCGACGACTGCGTAAAGCGCTGTCGGACTTCGACGCCGGGACGATCGTCACCACGCACAGCTTCTGTCAACGCATGCTCGACGGGCTGGGTATCGCGGGTGAGCGCGAACCCGAATCCACGTTCGTCGAGTCGGTGTCGGATCTGCTCGAGCAGGTGGTCGACGATCTGTATCTGCAGATGTTCAGCGGCGACGACGAGGCACCACCGTTCGGGCGACGCGACGCCCAACAACTGGCCGCGGCTGCCGTCGGAGATCAACAATCCATCCTGTACCCCGACATCGACGACCTCGACGGTGACGATGGCAACCGGGAAGCCGCCCTGCGGGTGCAGTTCGCTCAGGAGGCCCGCCGTGAGGTCGAGCGTCGCAAACGTCTTCTCGGCGTCCGCGACTACAACGATCTACTCGGACTGCTGCACTCGGTGTTGTCCGATCCCGTGCACGGGGAGGCAGCATGCGCGCGCGTGCGAGACCGGTTCCGTGTCGTGTTGATCGACGAATTCCAGGACACCGACCCCATGCAGTGGGACATCCTGCGCCGGGCCTTTCACGGCTACACGACATTGATCCTCGTCGGAGATCCGAAGCAGGCCATCTACGCTTTCCGCGGTGCCGAAGTGCTGAGTTATCTGGATGCAGTGCAGTCGGCCGATCATCTGTACGAGCTGACGGCGAACTGGCGTAGCGACTCCGGGCTCCTCGACGCGTTGGACCACCTCTACGGAGGTGCCGCCCTCGGGCACGACGATATCGTCGTCCATCGCGTCGAAGCGCGGAACCCGTTCTCGCGCATGGCAGGACATCCTCCGCTGCGGCTGCGCTATCTCCCGCGCACCGGAGCAGGGCCGTTACGTTCGGGATTCCCGGCGGTGGATCGACTTCGCTCTCGGGTGGCTGCAGATGTGGCGGCCGAGATCGTGACGCTCCTGTCAGGGAACGCCGTCATGGACCGGCCGGACGGGCCGAGGACGGTCGAACCGCGGGACATTGCGGTGTTGACTCGCACGACCAAACAGGTTGCGCTGATTCGAGATGCGCTCGACGCAGTGGGTGTGCCGTCGGTGGTGTCGAGCAGCACCAGCGTCTTCGGCACCGACAGTGCGCGACACTGGTTGTGGCTACTGCAAGCGATCGAACAACCGCACCGCACCGACCGCGTCAGACTCGCAGCCCTGACACCTTTGCTCGGTTGGACTGCCGCCCAACTCGATTCCGGGGCCGAGGACGCTCTGTCGCAGGTGAGCAGCCGGCTGCGTGAGTACTCCGTGCTGTTCGACGAGGCGGGTTTCGCGGCAGTGTTCGAGCGGGTGTCGGCGCAGTCGGGTCTCGATGCTCGGTTGCTCGCGGTCGAGGCAGGGGAGCGCACGATGACCGACCTGCGGCACATCGCCCAACTGCTCAATCGCGCAGCGGTATCCGAATCGTACGGAATCACCGCTCTCACTCGGTGGCTCACCGATCGAATCAAGGAACCGGCAGCCGGCGGTTCCACCGATCGCAGTCGCCGGCTCGACAGTGACTCGGCGGCAGTGCAGATCATGACAACGCACGGGAGCAAGGGGCTGGAATTTCCCGTCGTCTACCTTCCGTACGCCTGGGACACGCTCTACTTCAGCTCACCGTCGACCCTGCTGCTGCACGAGGACGGCCACCGCATCCGGGACGTCGGCGGTCCCTCCGGGGCCGGCTACGCAGCACGAAAGCTTGTCAACGATCGTGAAGAAGCCGGAGAAGAACTACGGCTGCTGTACGTGGGACTCACCAGAGCCCAGTGCCAGGTGGTGTTGTGGTGGGCACCGGGACGCAACACTGCTACGTCGTCGTTGCACCGCATGCTGTTCGGCCGCATTCCGGGGATTGCGCAGCCGGAGCCGTCGTACAAGGTGCTCGACGACGCCACTACCGTCAACCGCGTGCAATCCTGGGTCGGTCCGTCAGCGGATCTGATCTCGATCGAGGCAGTCGGCCCCACACCACCCTCGGATCAGCAGTGGGTGCGCCCCGAGGAGGAACACCGCGACGTCACTGCCGCTCGCTTCGGGCGTGCTCTGGATCTGCTGTGGCGTCGAACGTCGTACTCGGCCTTGACCGCTCACGCGCACGATGCGTCGCCCGTCGAGCCGGAGGTGGGGGTGACCAGTGAGGCCGAGCGGCCCGAGAAAGCGGATGAGCCTGTCGAACCTCCGCTGGGAAGCGCGAACCCGGACGAGCCCGTGGACGGGATCGCGTCACCTATGAACGGAATGCCGGCCGGTGCCGCATTCGGAACGCTGGTGCACGAGGCCCTCGAGCACGTCGATACCTCCGCAGCCGATCTACTGGCCGAACTCGAGCAGCGCTGCAGAGCTGCCGTTGCCTCACGGATGGCAGATGTCGATCCGACGGCTTTGGCAGCCGCCCTGTTGCCGGTGATGCAGACACCGTTGGGCTTCGGGACGCTGGCCGACATCGCGCCGAATGACCACCTGGCCGAGCTGGATTTCGAGCTGCCCTTGGCCGGAGGCGACGACCCGGTGGAATCGAGCGTGACTCTGACATCGGTTGCGCAGCTCTTGCGTCGACATCTCGACCCGGCGGATGTCCTCGCGGACTACGCCGATCTGCTCGATGCAGTGGAAGCCACCCCACTGCGCGGCTTTCTCACCGGGAGTATCGACTCCGTTCTTCGGGTACCCGGCCCTCGCTACATCGTGGTCGACTACAAGACCAACCGCCTGGCCCGAGGCGATCTGACGACCGGCAATTTCACGCGCGAGAAGATGGCGCAGGAGATGATGCGGTCGCACTATTCGCTGCAGGCCATTCTGTATGCCGTTGCGTTGCACAGGTATTTGCGATGGCGGCAACCGAACTACCGGCCGGAGACGCATCTCGGCGGAGTACGGTACCTGTTCGTTCGGGGCATGGTGGGGCCGCAGACTCCGGCCGGCTGCGGTGTGTTCGACTGGGATCCGCCTGCGGCACTGGTGGTCGAGTTGTCGGATCTGCTCGCCGGAAAGGTGCAACGATGACGAGTGTCTCGACGGCGCTGCGCGGCGGCGGAATTCTGCGGTCCTTCAACGACGCCGGTGTACTGACAGCGGCCGACGTGCACGTGGCGTTGCGGCTCGGTGCCCTGGCCGGGGAAGCCTCCGAACCGGTGCTGCTCGCCACGGCTCTGACGGTGCGCGCAGTGCGATCCGGATCGATATGTCTCGACCTGCAGCGACTGCGTGATGTCACGGTGGACGAGGAATCGGACGTGGATCCGAGCCTTCTTCCCTGGCCCGATCTGTCCGACGTTCTCGACGGGTTGGCGGTCAGCCCGCTCGTGGTCGGCAGCGCCAACGGGCCGCTGACGCCGCTCAAGCTGGTGCGCACCGACCTGGGTGAACTGCTGTACCTGGATCGATATCACTTGCAGGAGAACACAGTTCGAGGAATACTCGACGCTCGATCGCAGTCGCACCCCGTCGTCGACGGTGCAAAGATCGACCGTGCTTTGGCCGAATTGTTCATCGACGAATCCGGCGCACCCACCACCCCTCCCGATCGACAGCGGATTGCAGCAGCCCTCGCGGCGACGCACTGGACCACGGTCATAGCGGGCGGGCCGGGCACCGGTAAGACCCACACGGTGGCTCGAATTCTGGCGCTGTTGGTTCGAGAACACGGCAGCGATGTGAGAATCGGTCTTGCCGCCCCCACCGGCAAGGCTGCCGCTCGTCTGCAGGAGTCGGTGGCCGAGCAAGCGGGACTGCTGGGTCTCCCGGCAGAACTGAAAGCAATGACTCTGCATCGCCTGCTCGGGTGGAAACCGGGCAGCAAGACCAGGTTTCGTCATGACTCCCACAATCGACTGCCGTACGACGTGGTGGTCGTCGACGAGACGTCGATGGTGTCGTTGACGATGATGTGCCGGCTGCTCGAAGCAGTGCGACCGGAATCGCGGTTGATACTGGTGGGCGATCCCGATCAGTTGACGTCCGTCGACGCCGGAGCAGTGTTGGCCGACCTCGTCGCACGGCCGGTCACTGGCACCGAGAACCCTGTGTTGGCGCACCTGGTCGACGCGGATTTCGACGCAGCCGAGGATCCGGACGAGGCGGCGCTCAGTGCGTCCGAGCGAGACAGGTTGCGCGGCGGAGTGGTTCGGCTCAGCCGCGGTCGACGATTCGGTGGCGCGATCGCCCGTCTGGCCGTCGCAGTTCGAGACGGCCGCGGTGACGAGGTGATGAAACTACTCGAATCCGGTGACGACCAGATCTCGTTCCATGCACCCGAGGACACCGACGCATTGCGGGCCGACGTGGTCGACACCGCCGCCGAGGTCACAGCGGCGGCAACCCGCGGTGACGCCGCCGCGGCGCTGCTGGGACTGGAGAAGCATCGACTTCTGTGCGCGCACCGTGAGGGGCGGTGGGGCGTTGCGCTGTGGGATCGGCTGGCACTCGAGTGGGTGGGAGAAGCGAACAAGACCTTCCTCGACCCCGCCTACTGGTACCCCGGTCAGCCGCTGCTGGTGACGGCCAACGATCACGAAGCGCGAATCTACAACGGAGACACGGGTGTTGTGGTGTCGGGTGAGAACGGAACTCCGATGGCTGCTTTCGCGCGGGGTCGCGGCCACGTTCTCATTCACCCGAACGTGCTCTCTGCCGTCCAGACCGTGTACGCGATGACGATTCACCGGAGCCAGGGCAGCCAGTACGACACCGTGTCGGTTCTGTTGCCCGCCGAGGCATCGACTCTGCTCACTCGCGAGTTGCTCTACACCGCGATCACCCGTGCGCGGTCGCATGTACGGGTGATCGGCACCGAGGAGGCCATCCGAGCCGGAGTCGAACGTCAGGTCCTGCGGGCCAGCGGATTGCGGCGAAGGATTCTGTAGCAGTTCAGCGACAGGCGTGCCGGTCCGATCCGGCTGCAGCAGCGATACTGCGGGCAACCAACAGCCAGGTTCGGGCCAGTCCCGTCCACACCGCGATCGAGGTGCCTGTTCCCTCGGCTGCGCTGCGGTCCGAGTGTGCGGCAGCCGAGCGATGCAGGGCGACGGCGTGTACACCGAGTTCGTCGATGTCCGCCCCCACGCACACCGAGTGCACTGTTTGCGCGTCGAGTTTGCGACCGGTCAATTGGCACAGAGTGTGCAGTGATCGCAGTTCGTCGGGAACGTCGGTGATGTCGAACGGGGGATCGGTCGGTGTCGAGTCGACACGGCTGTCCCCGGCAGTGCTGGTCCGGACGCCGACGATTCCGCGCTGGAGGTCGATCGGCCCCGAGGCGGCTCCGTCTGCGGCGACGCCCCACACGCTGAGAAACGACGGATGGGGAACGTTCCACTGCTCGCGGAACGCCCGGGTCACCATCTCGGCGACGAGAGCAGCGTCTGCCCTCGAATCCGTTCGCGTGAGATCGATGACCGACCCGTCTGCGACGGGCTTGCCTCGGTCCAGCCACCCGAAGTCGAGCAGCTGAACGTCGAGGGTGACCGACTCGGGTGCCTGTGGATACAGCAGCGAGGGCAGCGACGCGATCGACACCAGAGCCCCGTCTCGAGTTGCTGCGATGTCGATGTACGGCCGGAGCCCGCGCTCGCCCGGGCTGGCTTGCGCGGCCGTCACAGTGATGTAGTCCCGCATCGGCAGCGACCGCAGGTGCGCGTGCAGATTCTCGGTGAACGTGCCCCATGCACGCGCGGTGGTGGAGTCGAAATGGTCGTTCTGCACTGCGTTCACGGTGCACACCCTCTACTCGGACGAGAACTTCATTGCTGTGCCCGTGACGGTAGCGAGGGGGTCCGACAAGAACGGCCCGTCAGTAGACGTCGCGCAGATAGCGCTTGGCGCGCTTGAGGTCGTTCACGTAGTCCTCCGCGGCGTCGGAGGAGCGCCCACCGTGTTCGGCGACGACCTCGTGGAGTGCCTCGTCGACTCCCTGCGCCATGCGTGACGCGTCTCCGCAGACGTAGATCTGTGCGCCTTCTTCGAGCCAGCCGTACAGCTGCTTTCCAGCCTCGCGCATGCGGTGCTGTACATAGATCTTCTCGAACTGGTCGCGCGAGAACGCCAGATCCAGCCTGGTCAACAGACCGTCACGCTCGAAGTCCGTGAGTTCGTCCTCGTAGAGGAAGTCGCTCGCTCGATGTTGGTCCCCGAAGAACAGCCAGTTTCGGCCCGATACACCGCGAGCCCGACGTTCGTGCAGAAACGCACGGAACGGTGCTACTCCGGTGCCCGGACCGATCATGATGATCGGAGTGTCGTCGGAAGGAAGTCGGAACGACTTGTTGGCCGAAAGAAACACTCCCGCTTCCTGGCTGTCGCCGACACGATCTGCCAAGTACGTCGAGCACACCCCGCCGCGATCTCGCTCGGCCGATCGATATCTCACGGTCGACACGGTCAGGTGAACGCTTCCCTCGTGCGCTGTCGGCGACGACGAGATCGAATAGACGCGGTGCTGCAGGGGACGGAGCAGGCCCAGGAATTCGGCGGGGTCGAGAGCACCCGACCGATCGAGGTCGAGGACGTCGACGACGTCGCGTCCCCATGTCCACGCGTCGAACGACGCCCGGTCGCCGTTCTGCAGCACGTGGTCGAGTTCGGCATCACCGGCCCGCTCGGCGATGGCTTCTATCAGGTCCATCGACGGTATGCCGATTTCGTATTCGGTGGTCAGTGCCTGGGCGAGGCTGATTTCTCCGGACTTGGTGTGGACGGCCGTGTCTGCGGGGACACCGAGACGGTCGATGACGGCCGAGACCAGTGCGGCGTCGTTGACGGGTTTGACGCCGAATCCGTCTCCCGGCTCGTAGGTGATTCCGCTGTCACCGAGGTCGATCGAGAAGTGTCGTACTTCTTTCGCAGAGGTGGGACCGGACAGCAATCGGTTGCTCGACACCTGCGCGCGGTACGGATTCTTCCGATTCCACGGTGACCGCTTCGATGCTGTTCGGGTGGTGCCGAGGTCGCCGGTTCGAGCGTCGATGTCCTGTACCTGCCTTGCCGTAGCTGTCGTGATCGGTCGAATGTCGAGAGTTCGAGAACCCCGCGGTATCGAAATGCCCGAACTGATCGAAACCTTAGTAGGGACCGCTCAGTTGCGGTGCAGCACCTCGATACCGTCCACGGAGTAGACGACGTCATATCCGGTGGTCAGTGCCCGGTCGATCGCCTGCCGATCGCCGCGTTCGTCGGTCGGCCAACCCGCGGGCCGTTCTCGGTTGACGACGATCCAGTCCGGGACGGTCGAGTCGGTCGGTCGCTGCGGAAACACCGAGACGTCGTGGTCGGCGACGAGTTGTGCCACGAGGTTGTTCGACGCTGCAACGCGGTCACCGGCCGGGATCCAGGCCGAGATGTCGCGGGCAGTGGCTGCTTGTGGATCGACACGCCACTTCTCGGCGTGCACCATCCGCGACATGGGCAGGAACGGTAGCGCCACCAGTGCGAACGCAGCGACGAAGGCGACGATCGCTCGTCGACCTCGTTCGGTCAGCTGGGCGTGGCGCTCGCTGCGTGCCAAGGCGTCGATCAGGGCGACGAAGACGATCACCATCAGAATGGCGTTGTAGTGGTAGATCGGTTTCCAGAAGTTGGTGTTGTCGCTGAGGAAACGCCAGGCAACCGTCGGTACCGCGACCAGCAGAAGTGGAGAGCGCAGCGCGAAGAACCCCGTGACGGCAAGCAGCAAAAACGCCGTTGCGGCCCGGGAGTCGCCGGCAACCAGCCCGTGCGCGGTATCGGCGATCCCTTCGCCGATGGGCGGCAATTTCGAGCCCTGGCCGTACGAGTCGTCGGAGCTCAGCGCGGGAACGATCACCTTGACGGCCACTATCACCCAGGTCAGCCCCCACACCGCGGTCATCGCGCCCAGGATGCGCGGGCGGCCGGTGGTGAACAGGGCAACCAGTGCGCCGATGACGACGACCGTCAAACCCATGTCCTCTTTGACGAACACTAGCGGAAGAGCCCAGGCCAGAGAGGGCACCCAGCGTTCGCGAACGAGAGCCACCAGGGACATTGCCAGTAACGGCATCGCGAAGGCCACTTCGTGGAAGTCGAAGTTCAGCGCGGCTTGTACGCCCCACGACAGGCCGAACGCGCCGGCAATCACTGTTCCGACGACAGTGCCGAATTTCTGCACCGCCAATCGACTGATCGGAATCACCGCGAGCGCGAACAGAACCGCCTGAGCGACGAGCAGCGTCTCGGCATGAGGGAAGACGCGATACACCGGACCCAGCAGGGCCGTGATCGGCGAGAAGTGATCACCGAGGGTGTTGTAGCCGGTGCCCAGCAGATCGGAGGTCGGAGCCCGAAACTGCGAGTACGACGCGACCTGCTGCACGAATATTCCGAGGTCGAAGCCCGATGTGCGCAGTTGGCGGTGGCCGAGAACGGACATCGTCGAGTACAGCGATGCAAGGAGTACGAACGCGACGGTCGGGACCATCACATCGGGAGACCGGAGTCTCCTGCGCAGACGGCCGATGGCACGTGTGCCGGTCGTAGTTGCGGCGACGCTATCGCCGTCGGTGACGACCTGGGATTTCTCGGTAGTGGTCACGAGATGGCATGTCTACCGGACCGACGTGAGATCTTCCTGAGAAACGCCGGTCAGCGCTTGCGTTTCTTTCCTTGCGTGCGTCGCGGCGGCTGCGAGGTCAGGTGGTAGTACAGCGCGTCCTCGGAGTCCTCCACGACGACGTCGATGTAGTCGCCCACCTCGAGGTAATCGTTGACTGCGATGCGATCGGTCGAGCCGATCACGGCTTTGACCGACCGTGCGGGGACGAGCCCACGGCGCCCGTCCGGACCGACGGCCAGGGCGTAGCGAGGGCCGGTGCGCGTGACGCGTGCCCGGATGAAGTCGGGGTCCTTGGGGATCGGGTCGGGTGCCACCACGCTGCCGTCCTTCGAGGCGGCGGTCAGCGAGTCGAGCTGCGCGGCGAGATCGTCGGCCATGGCGTCGACCTGATCGAGCAGGTGCGCCATGTGCGCGGCGTAATCCGTGTGCTTTTTGGTCGGTTTGAGTGCTTCACCGGGCTTGTACATGTCCTCGTGGGTCAGCTCGCCCCACGCGTCCTGCAGCCGAGTCTTGACCTGAACCTCCACCTTCACGTCGAGGTCGCCCTGATGAGTGGCCACTCGTACGACAAGCACAGCGTGATATGCCCGGTATCCGCTCGGCTTGGGAAACGAGACGTAGTCGGTGGGCGGCTGCGCGAACCGCACCGAGCATTTCGGATCGGTACACGCGCGCTCGAGTGCGGTGACGAACGAGAGCTGGTCCCGTGGGGTCTTGCACAGCACCTTGATGCCGACCAGATCGGGCAGTGCGTCGGCCACGGCGTCGGCGTCGTGCGGTTCGCTGATGCGTCCCTCGGACAGATATCGACGGAGTTTGTCGGCAGATCTGCCAGGGTCCTTGATCCGCGCGGTCTGGGCATTGAGTCTGTCTCGGTCGACATCTTCGAGTATCTCGTCGGCGATGGTCTCGAGAAAATTCTGTGCGGTGACGAGTGCGGCTTCCCACGCGCGACGACGATGCAGATACAGCTCTTCTACCAAGTCGTCGATGCTGCTGAGCGATGTCACGAGCCGAGGTTAACCCAGAGGCCCGACCAATCCCGGCGGTGGCGCGCGATCGGCCGTCGATGCGACCGAACCCGGTTTAAGCTCTTCCGCATGACCGTGGCATCTGTGCAGAACGACGACTTCGTCGCGCAGTTCGATCCGTTCCGTCGCGAGCTGTTGGCGCACTGTTACCGCATGACCGGGTCCATCCACGACGCCGAGGACATGCTCCAGGAGACCTACATCCGCGCCTGGCGGGGGTACGCCAAGTACGAGGGCCGATCGTCGCTGCGCACCTGGCTGTATCGAATCGCAACGAACACGTGCCTCACCGCCCTCGAGGGGCGAGCCAAGCGTCCGCTTCCTACCGGACTCGGCGCGCCGAGTTCGGGCCCGACCGACGAACTCGTGCAGAACAACGAGGTGCCGTGGCTCGAACCGATTGCCGACTCGGATCTGGCCGACTCGAACGACCCGGCCACGTTGGTGGTGGGGAGGGAGTCGGTTCGCCTCGCGTTCGTCGCGTCGCTGCAGCATCTGTCGTCGAGACAACGCGCAGTGCTGTTGATGCGCGAGGTGTTGCAGTGGAAGGCCTCCGAGGTTGCCGAGGTTCTCGCCACGACGACCACTGCGGTCAACAGCCTCCTGCAGCGGGCCCGCGAGCGACTCGAAGAGATCGCTCCGGAACTGGACAACGTGGAACCCATCGAATCTGCCGAACTGCGCCAGCTCCTGGCCCAGTACGTGGAGTGCTTCGAGCGTTACGACATCGACCGGCTGGTCACACTCTTCACCTCGGACGCGGTGTGGGAGATGCCCCCGTTCGTCGGCTGGTATCAGGGAGCCGAGACGATCGGATCGCTCATCCGAAACAACTGCCCCGCCCAGGGAGCGGGCGACATGCGGATGGTGGCGACATCAGCGAACGGTCAACCTGCGTACGGGCTCTACATGGTGGGCGAGGACGGAATACATCGACCGTTCCAACTACACGTTCTCGACGTCGACGCTCGAGGCGTCGGGCATGTCGCCTGCTTCTTCGATCTGTCGCTGTTCGACCGATTCGGACTGCCCGACCGCCTCTGAGCGACATCAGCTCGTCGGAACGGCCGAGGGGTCCATCCACATCACTTCCCACACGTGATCGTCCAGATCGCGGAATGCTCGGCCGTACATGAACCCATGATCCTGCGGTTCCATCCACTTCGATCCACCCGCAGCGATGGCCGCGTCCGTGAGTGAGTCGACCTCGGCGCGGCTGTCGGCCGAAATACACATCAGTACCTCACGAGCGGACGTCGTGTCGCAGATCGAATCGGAGATGAAATCCCCGAACCTCGATGTGGCCAGAAACATCACCGTGGCCTGGTCGCTGACGATCATCGAGGCGGTGTTCTCGTCGCTGAAAATCTCGTTGAACTCGAAGCCGAGACCCTCGAAGAATGCGCGGGTGGCCACGACATCGCGGACAGGCATATTGGCGAACAGCAAACGGGACATGGATGACACCTATTCGTCGGGTACCGGCACGACCGTCGAACAACGGTCGTGCCGGTACTGACAACGGTCCGTCGACAAATTCACCGGTGCCGTGCCCAGACACGACGCGACCCCGCCGAGACGTGCTCGACGGGGCCGCGGACTGCGAAATAAAGGGGGAAGGACGTTACCGGGTGATCTGCGCGAGGCGGGAAAGCATCCGCGAGAAAACACGGCCGTCGTTGCCGAGATCGGCGTAGGGGTCTGCTGTGGTGTCCGACACGGTGGCGTCGGGCGTCACGGCAGCGAGGGTGCGCGCCAAGCGGGTGCGGCGCTCGATGGCGTCGAGGATGGTGGCGTCCAGCGTTGAAACTTCGTCGAAGAGTTGGTCGACGTCTGCGATCGCATTGTCGGCATTGCTGGTGCCGGCTGCGAGCGAATCGATCTGAACAGTCACATCGTCTCCTTTTGTTCGCGTCCTGAGGTGTGAGTCGTTCGTCCGAGCCGAACCGTTACAACCCAAAATGTGTGAACGCGATGTTTCGTCTCGCAAACCAAGATGCCCACTGGACGGGCCTGGGCCAACCTTTACGGGGTGTGATGCTGCATACAGTTCGTTCGGTTCGATTTGCTCCGGCCTTCCGAACCGAGGCGTCGGAGTGGTTGCGCTCACGCCGTTCCGGGTAGCCAGGTCGTCGATACCCCCACGTGCAAGGAGTGAGCGATGCGATACGACTACCTGATCATCGGCGGCGGAATGGTTGCCGACAGTGCTGCTCGTGGGATTCGTGAACACGACGCAACGGGTTCCATCGGGATCTTCGGAGCCGATTCCGACGAGCCGTACACGCGCCCCGCGTTGTCGAAGAAGTTGTGGACCGACAGCGACTTCGGCCGTGATCAGGTTCCGCTCGGCACCGCCTCGGACACCGGTGCCGAGGTCCATACGGGTACGCGAATCGCGTCGGTAGACCGGTCGAAGCAGGCGGTCACGACAGCGGCCGGTGAGACCCACGAGTACGGAACGCTCTTGTTCGCAACCGGCGCAGCGCCGACGCAGATCGACCTGTCGCCCAGTCCACGAGTGATCTACTTCCGCACCTTCGCCGATTACCGGATGTTGCGGGAACTGACCGAGACCGCGGAGCACATAGCGGTGGTGGGCGGCGGCTACATCGGAACGGAAATCGCAGCAGCGCTGTCTCAACAGGGTGTCAAAGTCACCCTCGTCACGTCCGACGACGTCGTGGGCAGCCACATGTTCCCCCGCTCGCTGGCCGCCGGATTCGACAAAGGGTTCTCCGATCACGGGGTCACCGTGCGCCGAGGAACCAAGGTCACGTCGGGAGCGGAGGCGTCGGCTCGTGTCCAGCTGCAATTGGACGACGGGTCCGCGGTGGAAGCAGATGGGGTCGTGTTCGGCCTCGGTGTCCGGCCCAGCACAGACCTGGCCGAGGCGGCAGGTCTCGAGGTGGACAACGGCATCGTCGTCGACGAGTTCCTGCGCACCGCGGACGAGCACATCTACGCGGCCGGCGACGTGGCCAACTACCCGGACGCCATTCTCGGTCGCCGACGCATCGAGCACGTGGACAACGCAACCGAGATGGGCAAAGCGGCGGGCCGCAACATGGCAGGTGCCGGCGCGGCCTACACCTACACTCCGTACTTCTACTCCGACGTGTACGACGACGGCTACCAGGCAATCGGAACGGTGGCAACGTCGATGAACACGGTGGAGGACTGGAAGACGATCGGCAAAGAAGGCGTCGTCTACTACCTCGACGACGATGCCGTCGTGCGCGGGGTACTGATGTGGAATGTCTGGGAGGGGCTGGACGAGGCGCGCACCTTGCTGGCCGAGAAGAAGCCTCACACGGAGGAAACCCTGAAGGGGTTGATCTGAACTTTCTGGAACACTCGACGGCGAGCACGCCGGACCGCGGTGCGACCGAGGAGAAATGATGTCTCAGTTCGATGCAGGCGATTCGGCACAGCAGCGCGCTCGATTCGATGACCGGGTGCATCGCCTCTGTGCCGACTGTCGGCTACCCGGCCATTCCGAGCCGTTGTCCGACGCCGCCGCAACGGCCGTCGCGGCGGGCAGGGTCGATGAAGCAACCAGAACGGTGCTCATCGCTCGGTGGCGTGCGGGGCGTTCTCTCCCGTCGGTCGGGGGATTCGGAACCTTGCGGCAGTTGGTGGACGAGCGGGATCGATGGCGTGCCAAGGATTCGTCGGGTAAGCCCGGCGCGGCCCTGGTCTACAAGTTGCGAGTCGCGGAGTCGAACAAGCGGATCGAGCATCTGCGAACCACGGTGGTGATGTCGAACCGGCATTACGCCAACGGCGTCCGCGCGGCACGCAAGGAACGTCGCGAAGGTATTCATCTCGACCTGGAACAGCGCGACGCGGTCTTCGATGCATTGATGCACACGCCCGCACCCCTCAAGTACGGGGTGCTCGCCGAGCGAGGTCTGACGTTGGCGGACGCCGCAAAGGATCGAGTCAGCACACTTGCACGTAGAACGCCCATCGACAAACGGGTGCAGTGGGCAGCCGGGGTGGTCGATCAGTTGATCGATCGCAAAGACGACCGATTCTCGGACCGCTACGACACGCTGCTGTTTCTCGCGGGCACCTCGTTCGATCGCATACATCGCTCGCCGGCGTGGCAGTCGACGTACTTCGAGTTTCAGCGAAGCCAGGTCGATCTGTTCGTCGAGCTCGCCGAAATCTCGGTCGATGCAACGTCTTTGCGCTCGGTGGGGGACGAGTTGATCCGTATAGGTCGGACGATGGTCGACGAGGACACGGCGGAACAGGTCGAATCACGTCGCCGCGCACTGGAAGTCGTATGGACCCAATTGACGGGACGAGTGGCTGCGTTGGTTCGTTTGGCCGATCTGGTCGAATCTTCGGAGGGTGAAGCACGTACGTCGGACGCCATGGCTCGCGCCCACAGCCTGGACGATCGAATAGACGACCTCGTCGGACGGTCGGGGAGCCGGGAGATGTCGGCAGAGAACACGCACTTCGTCGGTGATCAGGTGCACTCCCAGTGGCGCGATCAGGTGCCCACGTCGACACCCGACCGCGCCCTCGAGCTAGGCGATGATCGCGAAGAGAATGCCGGCAACCGCGAAGCTGACCACGGACAGAATCGTCTCGAGGACGGTCCACGTCTGTAGCGTCTGCTTGACGGTGAGGTTGAAGAACTTCGAGATGATCCAGAAGCCTCCGTCGTTGACGTGGCTCGCGATGATCGAGCCCGCTGCGATGGACATGGCGATCAATGCGACGGCAGGGGCCGAGTAGTCCTGCGCTGCGACGAGTGGGCCCACGATGCCACCGGTGGTGACGATCGCGACGGTGGCCGAACCCTGTGCGACACGCAGTGCACAACTGATGATGTACGCCAGGACGATGATCGGTAGACCTGCCGCCGCCATGGTGTCGGCCAGTGCGGTGCCGATCCCTGTGGCAGAGATGACCTTTCCGAAGAAAGCACCCGCGCCGACGACGAGCAACAGCATGCCGACCGGGCGCAGCGACTCACCTGTGAGCTTGCTCAGCTCCTGAACGGTGGACCCGCGGCGGATGCCCAGAACGTAGAACGCGATCAGCACGGCAATGAGAAGTGCGACGGCCGGAGTGCCGAAGAATGTCAGCACTTCGAGCAGATTGCCCGGGTCGAGCAGGATGCTGCCGAAGGTGGCACCGAGGATGAGGACCAGCGGCACCGCGATGATCGCGCCGATGGTGCCCACCGAGGGAGGCGTCGTGACCACCGGTCGTGCGGTGGTGACGGCACCGGCGCCACCGTTCGAGTCGCGGGGCGAGTCGTCCCCGTCGTTGATGAAGTCGTCCGGAACCTCGACGATGATCCGCTTACCGATCCAGTTTCCCCACACCAGGCCTGCAGCGATGAATCCGGGTATGCCACAGATGAAGCCGAACATGATCAGCCAACCGAGATTGACCTCGAGCAGTCCACCGAGTGCCACCGGCCCGGGGTGCGGCGGCAAGAATGCGTGCGTCATCGACAAGCCGGCGAGCATCGGCAACGCGTACAGCACCAGCGACTTTCCGCCTTGGCGCGCGGCGACGTACACCAGCGGGGCGAGCACGAAGATGCCGATGTCGAAGAACACCGGGATACCGAAGATCAATCCGAGCAGGCCCATCGCGACGGGTGCGCCGCGTTCGCCGAAAATTCCGAGCAACTTGGCGGTCAACGCCTGTGCGCCGCCGGACTTCTCGAGTATGGCCCCCAGTACGGTGCCGAGGCCGATGATGACGGCGATATGCCCGAGAATTCCGCCGAAGCCGGTCTCGAGCAACGACTCGTTGCTCTTGATCGCGGTTCCGACAATTTGATTGACCGGAAGACCGGCAGCCAGGGCCAGGCCGAGTCCGACGATGAGCAGTGCGACGAACGGTTCCAGTTTGATCTTGATGATCACGACGAGCAACACGGCGATTGCTATGCCGCACAGCACCAGAAGGCCGGGTGTCGAGGTTCTCAGCCAGTCGACGGCAGAATTCATGACAGTTCTTTCTCGTTGGCGGTTTCGATGGCGTGGACGAATGCCCGGGCTCGTGCTGCGATGTCGTCCCACTGAGCGGTAGCAACAGAATTCGGCGGCACCACATCCGTGCCGGCAGTTACTGCCACTGCTCCGGCTGCCAGAAAGTGTGCGGCATTTGCGGCGTTGACGCCGCCGGACGGGACCAGACGTGCATCCGGGAACGGACCGAGCAGATCCTTGAAATAGGCCGGTCCGACGGTGCGCGCCGGGAAAATCTTCACCGCGTCTGCACCGAGGTCGAGCGCGGTCATCACCTCGGACGGGGTGAGTGCCCCCATCATCAGCGGTATGCGCGCGGCGGTCACCACGGCGGCGACGTCTGACCGCAGCCCCGGTGTCACGACGAAACTGGCACCCGAGTCCAGGGCGGCCCGGGCTTGATCGGCTGTGAGGACCGTTCCGGCCCCGACGATGGCACCCGCATCGGATGCGGCCCGGATGAGGTCGAGGACTCCCGGCGTGGTGAACGTGAGCTCCACAGCGCGAATTCCGCCGCCGGCCAGGGCGTGTGCGAGTGCGGCGGGATCCGAGATGTGCGGCGCGCGCACCACGGCAAGTGCGCGGTCTTCGAGAATTGCCGTCAGTGCATTCACGACGTCTGCTTTCTGGCTGAGTCCATACGCAGGGCATGGCCTGCCAAGGAGTGGGTGGGAAGAAAATCGTCTATCGTGAACGAGCCGTTGACCATCACGTGGCGGATTCCCTCGGCCTGCTGTTTGGGCTCTTCGAACGTGGCGGTGTCTCGAACGGTGTCCGGGTCGAACACCACGAGATCGGCAGCATGACCCACGGCGATCGTGCCGCGCCTGCGCAGTCGTAACCGTGCAGCCGGACGACCCGTGAGGTGATTGATGCACTCCTCGAGTGAGAGCAGTTGCTCGTCCCGCACGTAGTGGCCCAGATAGCGGGGGAACGTTCCCCAGGCACGCGGATGTGGCTTTTCGCCTACGAGAATGGCGTCACTGCCGCCCATATGGCGCGGATGCTGCATGATCTCGCGAACGTTCTCCTCGTGCCCGACATGCTGCAGGATGGTCGTGGCCAGAGCGTCGCGGCGTAGAAAGTCGAAGAACACGTCGACCGGCTCGAGCCCTTCGTCCGCCGAGATGTCGGCCATCGTGCGACCGACGTACCGGTCGAGTTCCGGGTTCGATACTCCACTGAGCTGAATCGTCTCCCACTCGACGGTGACTCCGTGGCAGCCGTCCGAGCCGTCGACATCGACGTCCTGCGCTATGCGGCGACGCTCGGCCGGATCGTCGAGTCGTTCCAGCGCTCGGTCCGGCCCACCCGACATCGCCCAACTCGGCAGCAGCGCAGACAGAGTCGTGGCCCCGGGTAGGTACGGATACGTATCGAGCGTGACGTCGCAGCCGTCGGCGATCGCGGAGTCGACAAGATCGAGAAATTCACGTGCCCGACCACGATTGACACCGAAGTTCATCGTTGCGTGGGTCAGATGAAGGGCGCATCCGGTTTCTCTGGAGAGATCGAGCATCTCCTGGTAGGCGTCGAGTGCACCCGCGCCGTACGACCGGGTGTGGGGAGCATAGAACCCGCCGAAGTCTGCCACTACCTCACACAGTGCTCGCAATTCGCTTGTGTCGGCACACATTCCGGGTGTGTAGGTGAGTCCGCTCGACATTCCGACGGCACCGTCCTGCAGGCCCTGCGCCAGCAACTCCTGCATGTGGGTGATCTCGGACGGCGTTGCGGGACGTCGATCGGCACCGACGGCCAGGTAGCGCAGCGTTCCCTGCGGAACCAGATATGCGGCGTTCGGAGTGATGCCACGGTCGAGTCGGGCGAGATACTCGGCAACCGTTCGCCAGGAGAAGTCCAGATCGACGGGATTGCCGTTCCACCCGGCGATCTGTCGCCGGATGACGTCCAACGTCGCATCGTCGATGGGCGCGTACGCGATGCCGTCCTGTCCGATCACCTCGGTGGTGACACCCTGGCTGATCTTGGCGAAGTGCCCAGGATCGGTCAGCAACCCCAGATCGGAGTGCGCATGCATGTCGATGAAGCCGGGGGACAGGACGTGACCTGGTGCTGCATCGACGATTCTGTCTGCACTGGAAAGGCTTCCGGGCTCGACGAGTGCTGCAATGGTGCCATCACGGACGAGAACGTCCCGACGCAGCCGCGCGGAACCGGTGCCGTCGATGACGTCGAACCCGCGAAATAGTGTGTCCGCCATCAAGTTCTGCTTCCTAGAAAAAGGTGTGTATCAGATCGACCACGAGTGGGTCGTCGCTGTCCGAGTCGTCCACGACGGGGATCAGACGCCATTTGTCGAACGCAGTGCAGGGGTGCGAGAGGCCGAGTCGCAGCACCGCCCCCACCGGAAGTGCGTCGGCGTCGTCTGCCGGTAGTCGAAGAAAAGCATGCTGGTCGTTGAGTGCCGTCACCTCCGCGCCCTGATCCAGGAGCTCATTACCTCGAACACGTTGCGGGACGGGCATTCCTTCGTCGAAAGGAAAGTCGCGCTTACCTGCGTCCAGCAATGCGAGGCCGGGCTCGGGGCGTGACACCACTCGCGCCCATCCGTGCATCGCGGAAACCAACGGCGTCTCGGTTCGGGCGGGAGTCAGCGGTGAGATCTGCGAATAGAAGCCGTCGTCGTGCGCCACGTAGGCCCCGGATCGGAGCACGACGTCGGTGCGCACGCCGTTGCCCGAGGTCAGAGAATGCAGACGTTCGACCACCAAATCCTGATACGCGCTCCCGCCTGCGGTCACAATGGCGTGATCGCCGTACAGTCCCTCGGCATCGAAGGTGCAATGTAGTGCGGCGAGAGTGTCGAGGTAGGTGCGTACTGCCGCGAGACCGGCCTCGGAACGGTCGTGGCTCAGAGCACCCTCGTAGCCGCCCACACCGGCCAGTGCGAGACGGGGTGACGCGGCGATCTCCCGTCCTACTGCGACGGCCTCCTCGGTCGTTCGCGCGCCGGTTCGTCCGTGCTCGCCGCCGAGTTCGACGACGACGGACACCGGTCGATCACCGTGGTCGGCAAGGATGCGGTTCATCTCTCGCACCGTGGCGACGCTGTCCGCCCAGCAGTAGAACTCGAACTCGGGATGCGAGTCCAGTTCGGCGGCAATCCAGTTCAGAGCAACAGGATCGACTTCGGCATTGGCGAGAACGATTCTCTCCACACCGAATGCGCGTGCCACCTGAACTTGCCAACCGGTAGCGAGGGTGATGGCCCAGCAGCCCGCATCCAGTTGTTGCTTCCACAGTTGGGGAGCCATGGTCGTTTTGCCGTGGGGTGCCAGGAGGACGCCCGCCTTCTCGGTCCACTGCGCCATCACATCGACGTTCGATGCGATGCGTGTCCTGTCGAGGGTGAGTACAGGGGTGGTGAATTCGGACAGCCGCGGCGCGGTGGCCAGAAAGCTCTCGGCGCTCTGTCCCCACGATCTCGCTGGGAGCGATTTGTGTTCGGGCCCCAGGAGTCGTCGACTGAGCGCCTCGACTCCGGCAGTGTCGATCACGGCAGTCTCCTCGAGTTCTGCGTTGCGCTATATGCAACGACGGTTGCGTATCGTGTCTTTCATTTGTAGTCTGCATCCAACGATGCATTCCCGCAAGAGTTCGAGGAGACGGACATGGCAGCCCCCCGGGTGGTGTGTGTAGGCGAAGGCCTCGCTGTCCTCGTCGCGGACCCTGGCCCACTGGAACAGTCGGAGACGTTCCATCGCACGGCTGGAGGTGCGGAAGCCAACGTGGCTCGTGTCCTCGTCCAACTGGGAATCGAGGCTGCGTGGGTCTCGCGGGTGGGTGACGACGGGTTCGGCCGATATCTGGTCGCGGAACTCGACGCTGCCGGTGTGGACACGTCGGGCGTGATCGTCGATAACGGGCGGCCGACGGGCCTCTACATCAAGGAGCGCGGATCGGGGTCCGATCACCGTCACGACCTGCCTCTGGGAGACAGCGCGATGACGTACTACCGGTCTCTTTCGGCTGCTACTGCGCTCTCGCCCAACGATATTCATGACGAGGTGCAAGCGTCGATCGACTGCGCCGACCTCGTCCATTTCACCGGCATCACCGTCGCCATCTCACCCACTGCGGAACAATTGACGCGAAGCCTCATGGCCCGCCCCTCCACTGTCAGCTTCGATCTCAACTATCGGCCGGCCTTGTGGGCCGGGCGTTCGGACGACGCGGCCCGCGTCCTCGGTGAGCACGTCCGCGGTAGCGACATCGTGTCGATGGGTGCCGACGAGGCCGCTTCGGTGTTCGGGACATCGAGTCCAGTGGAACTACGCGAGATGTTTCCCGAGCCCCGTCATTTGGTGATCAAGAACGATGCACATACCGTGACGGCATTCGAGGGCGCCGCGCGAGTCGACGTCCCCGCATTGACGCTCGACGTCGTCGAAAAGATCGGTGCAGGTGACGCTTTCGCCGGCGGCTTTCTGGCCGCGTTGTTGATGGGATACAGCGCGGCGCAGCGTGTGCGATTCGGACATCTCTGTGCCGCAGGCGCATTGACCGGCCACGGTGATGTAGCGAAAGTCCTGCCGCACGACGAACTGGCAGCGCTGGCCGGAATCGACGACAATGCGTGGGCGACACTCGACTACGCGGCCGTGGCAGCGATGCACACCGAGGCGGCGTTGTGAGCCAGAGCTTGTCGAGGGCGCTGACGATCCTGGGATTGCTCGGGGACGGATCGAAGTCACTCGAAGAACTCGCCGCAGTCCTCGGTGTACACAAGACGACGGTGCTGCGACTGCTTCGGACCATGGAATCGGACAGGTTCGTCAGCCATGGAGCGGATCACCGGTACCAACTCGGTTCGAGGCTGTTCGAGCTCGCAAATCACGCGCTCGAGCAGCGAGACGTGCGCACCGTCGCGCGACCGCATCTCGCTGCACTGAACTCCGACACGGGCCAGACGGTGCACCTGGCCACGTACGAGGCGGGGGAGGTCATCTACATCGACAAGTTCGACGCACAGCAGAGCGTGCGGATGTACTCACGCGTCGGACGGCCGGCACCGCTGCACTGCACCGCGGTGGGAAAGATACTGGTCGCAGGCCGCCCGCGCGCCGAACGAGAAGAGATCGCTCGACGCATCACGTACACGCCGTTCACAGAACGCACGATCACCACACCGGAGAAGTACCTACGCGAGCTCGAGCTCGTGGACGAGCAGGGTTTTGCGGAGGACCGTGAAGAACACGAGTCTTTCGTCAATTGCATCGGCTGCGCGGTGCGCAACGGGACCGGAGACGTGGTGGCCGCGGTGTCCATGTCGGTACCGGACATGTTGCTCGACCATCAGCAGGTACTGGCTGCGCTGCCCGCAGTGCGCGGCACGGCAGCGGCAATTTCCGAAGGACTGGGCTGGCGGCCGCCCGATCGACATGACCGCTCACTGACAAACGACAGTTCGATGGAAGGAACATCATGAGTGAAAAGATCGAAATCCGCACCACAGGTGCCCCGGCCCCGGCACACACCTTCTCCCAGGGGGTGCGGAAAGGGCCGTTCGTGCAGGTTTCCGGTCAGGGCCCGGTGGATCCGGCGACGAGCGAATACCTGTTCCCAGGTGACGTTGCCGCGCAGACCACTCGGACCTTGGAGAACGTCAAGGCAATCGTGGAAGCCGGCGGTGCGACGTTCGACGACGTCGTGATGCTGCGCGTGTACCTGACCAAGCGTGAGGACTTCTCGATCATGAACGACGCCTATGGCGAGTTCGTCTCGGCGCACACGACAGGCGACGTGCTGCCGAGCCGCACGACCGTGTTCACGGGACTCCCGCGCGAGGAGATGTTGGTCGAGATAGACGCCATCGCCGTCGTCTGACTGCAGGCTCGATCTAGATGTTCACACGAAAATTACATCTGACCAGGCGATTTGCGTAAGCGTTGGTCTTCGCGTAACTTTTGTCGAGTCAGAGCGACACGGACACCGACCCGGTCTTCACAAACCGGGACAACGAGGTTGTACGGAGTACGTCCTGAACAACCCAGACAAGGCAGAGGTTATCAGCCATGTCTGGGGTTCGAGCGTGTAAGCCCCGGACGTTTCCGTTCACACGGTGACCATGGTGTGTGCGTGTTCTTTGAGAACTCAACAGTGTGTCGATGAATGTCAGTGCCGAATTTTATTTGGTGAATGCATTCGATGTATCAGCCATCCGCTTGTGGTGGTTGTTGTCGGGTGTTGTTTGAAAATGCTAGTTGAGTTTATTTGCTAGTGATTTGACTCTTTATGTTTATGACTGATTTGCAGTTTCGACTGTTGATCGAGAGTCTTTTACGGAGAGTTTGATCCTGGCTCAGGACGAACGCTGGCGGCGTGCTTAACACATGCAAGTCGAGCGGTAAGGCCTTTCGGGGTACACGA